>JANOFP010000427.1:0-13648 GCA_031413675.1 Bacteroidota bacterium | reverse complement strand
ATACACCTGTTGAAGAATTGCAGGAGAAAAGTGACCGGATGAAAAAAAGGCTGGAGAACCTAGGCGAAGTAAACCCGACAGCAATAGAAGCCTATACCGAAATGAAGAAGCGTTATGATTTTATTGTAGAGCAACGGAATGATTTAGTAACAGCAAAAGAAAGTTTACTTAAAACGATTGAAGAAGTAGAGTTAACCGCCAATCAAAAATTTTTAGAAACATTCAATACCGTACGGGGTCATTTTCAAAAAGTATTTCAAACATTGTTTACAGAAGATGATCAGTGTGATTTGGTATTGGAAAATCCGGATAATCTTGCTGAAACCGGAATCGATGTAATTGCAAAACCTAAAGGCAAACGCCCAACCTCATTAACACAGTTGAGTGGTGGTGAAAGAACTTTGACAGCAACTGCTTTACTTTTTGCTATCTATTTAATTAAGCCTGCACCATTCTGTATTCTGGATGAAGTGGATGCGCCGCTGGATGATGCAAACGTGGGCAAGTTTACCAATATGATTCGCCAGTTTAGCGATAACTCGCAGTTCATCGTTGTTACCCACAATAAAATGACCATGAGTACCGTGGATGTTATTTATGGAGTAACGATGCAGGAGCCGGGTGTGAGTAAATTGGTGCCGGTGGATTTCAGGAGTTTGGAGAATTAGTGATAGTATTACAGGGATAAAATTATTAATATCAGTCAGGCTATAATAACGAATCTTCGAATTAAAAGCGTCGTGTTCTTTGTGTTTTCTTAGTGTCTTTTGTGTTCCCGAATTTTTTTGTAACACGAAGAACACAAAGTGTGGCACAAAGGACACTAAGAAATTCTAGAGTTTCAGTATTCAAATAAGCAGCATTTTTTTTTATATAAGTCTGATTTCGTTTTGCGGGTCAGGCTTTTTTAATTTTATAAAATTATGAGTGAACAGAAGAATTTTATAATTGAAATTGCTACTTCAGATTTTAATACCACTAAGTCTGCTGTGGAAGGCGGCGCAGATAGAATAGAACTATGCGCCAATCTTGCGGAAGGTGGAACTACGCCACCCTACTCACAAATAAAAAAATGCAGGGAAGCGTTTGATGTTTTGTTATATCCAATCATTCGTCCACGGGGCGGCGATTTTTTATACAGCAAAGATGAATTTGAAATGATGAGTAATGATATCCGGCTGTGTAAAGAGCTGGGATGCGATGGGGTAGTGGTGGGCTTATTAAATATGGATGGAACAATTGATGTGGCAAGAACAGCTGCGTTGGTTGAACTGGCATATCCAATGGGTGTAACATTTCATCGTGCATTCGACAGATGTAAAGATGCATTTGCAGCATTGGAAGAATTAATAGAAATTGGTTGTGAAAGAATTCTTACATCCGGACAAATGCCATCCGTTGTGGATGGAGTTGATTTAGTAGCTGCACTTAGTAAAAAAGCAGATGAACGAATTATTATTATGCCCGGCAGCGGTTTGAGAAAAGAAAATATAAAAATGATTGCAGAAAAAACCGGCTGTACTGAATTTCATTCTTCGCTAAGAAGTAAAATAAAAAGCCCGATGCAGTTTATACATCCGGGGTTTGCTGATTCAGAAGAAAGTTACCAGAATAATTTTATTGATGCTGCTGAAGTGAGAGCATTGAGAGATGCATTGAAATAGGGTGTCCGGAAATTGAACCTGGAAAATTTGATGCTAGTTATTTAATTGGCAACATACTTCAATTTTGAGATAATAACCACTTTACAAGATCTTTTGGTTCTGCAATGCTCCATGAATGTGGGTGACGGATATGGCCGGGTTTTCTGTATCCTTTATTAACTGTTGTAATCAATTCGACTTTTTTGTTTCCCAATCTTTTTAATTCATTTGTCATAGCTGCAAAATCAAACGAATTCATTAATGAATAATCAGCTGCTCCTTCTTTAAGCCACCATTGAATATCAGGTTCGGTATATAACCGGATGGGTAAATTAATTAATGGCTTAATAGATTGTTGAGTTGAATCATTATAAGAATAAGGCGACAACTGGTGATAACGGGACAAATTCTCAGAAGGAGATACACCAAATTCTTTTCTTACCCGACCCAGTATGTAATTACTTTCCTCCAATCCACCTGCTGAACTACCTGGAAGTCGAACCTCACGTAGCATGGCTCCATACTGCCTTTCGAAGTCCAGCGGCGCATCAATAGCAAAAACGGCAGAAGGTTTAACAAGATAATTATTAGACAATGCAAGCTCTGCATATTTTATCGTGCAGGTGCCGCCAATAGAAAAACCTCCCATATAAAATTTTTTGCCACTCAATTTGTACCTGGTTGTAACATGATTAAGCATTTCAAGCAGCGAAGCCTGCGTGGCAGTATCAAAACCAAAAGAAGAAATACCCGTTTTGAAAGTGGCGATAATTGTAAGAATACCCTGTTGTGCTGCATACCGTGGCAAATCTGTTTGCACTAAAACATCTTTAGCTTTCTGAAACATTCCGGGAACAAGAAACATAAAGCCCTTATATGGAATCGTTGGAGGGTGAACAACAATATAAAGATTTGATGTACTGTCTTTCGGGTTCAGGTAAACTGTTTCAATTTTCTGACTAGCTGAAATTTTGCAAAGAGAGACGGATAGGATGAGAAAAATTAATTTAGGCATGGGGGTTGTTTGTGTTTGGAGCTAATACATAAATATACGCTATAACCAATTTTAAACTCATCCCATTTTCTTAATCAACTTCCCCAACATCATCAAACCATAATCTACATCATCGCTCCACGGTTTACCAAAACTTAACCGTATGAAATTGGAATAATCATTGCCCGATGAAAATATTTTTCCTGGAACAATTGCAATCTGATGTTTCATGGCTTCGGCTCGTAATTTAAATGTATTTATTTTTTTATTTAGCTCCAGCCACAAAATAAAACCACCATGTGGCCGGCTCACTTTTGTATCAGCAGGAAAATAATTTATAATAGCCTGCATATATTTCAGTGATTGGGTATGTAATGCACGACGCAGGTTTTTTAAATGGTATTCGTAACGTCCATTTTTTAAAAAATTTGTCATAGCTACCTGGGTAAGGGTAGGGCAACTGATATTATGAATGCGTTTTATATTTTTTACTTCTTCAATAAACTTACCCGGTATTGACCAGCCAATACGGTAACCGGGTGTCAGCGATTTTGATAAGGATGAACAATGCATCACCAAACCTTTTTTATCATAAAACTTACAGGTCTTCGGTCTTGTTTTACCAAAATACAATTCGCCATAAATATCATCTTCTATCAATGGGATATTGTGGTGAGTGATCAACTCTACCAATTCTTTTTTATTTTCTTCGGGCATACAACTGCCCAGCGGGTTATTATAATTCGGAACAAACACACATGCTTTGATCGAAAATTTCTTAATCGCCTTTTCTAAATGTTTAATATCAACACCTGTTGCGGGATCTGTTGCTATCTCCACTACTTTTAATCCTAAACTTTCTATTACCTGGTAAATACCAAAATAGGTTGGAGTTTCCACAGCAACGGTATCACCGTTTTTTGTTACGGCACGCAGGCACAGAGTTATTGCTTCCAGGCAACCGGCTGTTACTACTACATCATCGGGTTTTATTTTTCCACCCCAGTTAAATGCCAGTTTTGCAATTTGTTTACGTAGCTCCACATTGCCCTGTGGATGTTCGTATCCGATGCAATGATCTTTTCCTTCCCGCAAGGCCATCATTACAGCTTTATTTATTTTTGCAACGGGCAACAAAGAAATATCGGGAACAGCGAGTGCAAGATTGATAACATTATCAGCTGTGATGTCTTTATAAATCGAAGCAATCATTTCTTTCACACTCACTTCATGTGAAGTGTTTTCCGGTTGTGAGTTTTGTGGTAATGCAGGAAAACGGCGATGATTAAACCGAACATAATAACCGGACTTTGGCCGGGCTTCTATCAATCCTTTTCCTTCCAGGTGATAGTATGCCTGAAACGCAGTACCCATACTAATGCCATATTCTTCGCTCAGTACACGAACCGATGGTAACCGATCGCCAATTTTCAAAACATCTTCATCAATCATTTTTTCCACACCATCTGCTACCTGTATATAAAGGTGGTCATTGGCTGAGAATTTATTTGTTCGCATAGAATGATTTTTTTATTTAGTTATCCGGCCTCATCCTCTTATCCTTCTCCTGTTGGAGAAGGACGGTGCTGAATTACTGATCAAAACTATTTGTCCTACCATCCCGAAATAATCGGGACAAGCTATCAACTTCTGTTCTTCACTTTGCATATATCAAGCTCTCCGATTTTTATCTACCTGGTTGTGTAAGTTAGGGCTGTGTTTCGATGGCCTTCTCCGCGAGGAGAAGGTCGGGATGAGGCCTTAAATTGATCTAGTCAAAAATACGAAAACTGAATCTGTTTTATTTTCAAAAATAGTATAATCTTTGTTCCTGAATATAAAATCATGTTGGAAATTATAGATTATCAACCGCAGCATCAGCCCTTTTTTGAAAGTTTGAACCGGTCATGGATCAAAGAAAATTTTGAAATTGAAGAATTTGATGTTTATGTTTTACAAAACCCGGAAGAAGCAATTATAAATAAAGGTGGAGCAATCCTAATGGCAATCTATAATAGTGAAGTTGCTGGCACTGTTGGATTAAGAAAATTGGATGAGGTTACATTTGAATTTACAAAGATGACTGTAGATGTTAACTTCAGACGTAAAGGAATAGCCCAAGCATTGTGCTTTGCAAGTTTTGATAAAGCAAAAGAATTGGGTGGGACATCAGTTATTCTTTATTCAAATACGGTGCAAGCTGCTGCTATAAAACTGTATGAGAAAATCGGGTTTCAGCATTTACCGGTTGAGAACACAGTTTATAAAAGAGCTAATGTAAAAATGAAGTTTGAACTGATCAAAATAAGAAATCCAGTTTAACAGCTCTTTTTTTATTCTATTGTGTCGGCTACATTATAAATGCTGTGTATAAATTTAATAATCTTGCTTACTAAACGAAATAATTATTTTATATGGAAACAATGACTGAAATAAAAATTACAAAAACAAAAAACTCAAAAATTTCTGAAGTTGATTTTAAAAATATAGAATTTGGAAAGCATATTTCCGATCATATGTTGGTTGCAAATTGTTATCATGGCGTATGGCATGAACCTGAGATTGTTCCTTTCGGAAATCTATCATTAAGCCCCGCAACCCTGGCATTACATTATGGTCAAACTGTTTTTGAAGGAATGAAAGCTTTCAAAATGAAAGATGGCCGGACTAATATTTTCCGGTTAGATAAACACTTTGATCGTTTCAATCGTTCGCTGCACAGGATGTGTATGGAAGAAATACCGTATGAAATTTTTGTAGAAGGAATGAAGCAGTTAATTGCATTGGATAAAAATTGGGTGCCGGAAGGAGAGGGAACAGCATTATATATCCGGCCATTCATGTTTGCAAGTGAAGCAAGATTTGGAGTAAACCCATCGAATGAATATCAATTTATAATTTATACAGGACCGGTTGGAAGATTATTTTCAAAACCCATCAAAGTAAAAATTGAGCTGGAATATATACGAGCAGCAAAAGGGGGAACCGGCTCTGTAAAATGCGGAGGAAATTATGGTGGGTCATTATATCCTACAAAACTGGCAAAGGAACTGGGATATGATAATGTGATATGGACCGATGCGAGAGATCATAAATTTATAGAAGAATCCGGTGTAATGAATATGATGCTTGTTGTTGATGGAGTGCTGCTTACACCACAAACCTCCAATTCTATTTTGGATGGTGTAACAAGAGATTCTTTACTCACATTAGCCCGAGATATGAATATAAATGTGGAAGAACGGCCAATATCTGTTGCTGAAATAAAAGATGCTTTCAATAAGAATTTAATAACTGCCGCATTTGGTGTAGGTACCGCTGCTGTCGTATCGCCTATTGATACAATTGGTATTGATGGTGCGAACTATACAATTTCGGGATATACCGATAACAATATTATGTACCAGATAAAAAATAAATTAGATGCTATCCGTTATGGGATTGAAGAAGATATTTATGGTTGGAATTTTATAGTGAGTTAATAAAAAATATTTTTTCCTGATAAGAAAGAAAGACTTGCCGGATGGTGAGTCTTTTTTGTTTATATAGGGACGATGAATTGGCTTTGAAACTAATTTATGAAATACGTAATGAAAAAGTTGGAATGGATAGATGAACAGAAAATCTTAAATTTGACTATGGCATCATTCAGCGAACGGTTAAAAAATTTAAACATCGTAAGAAAGATTGTTTATTTCGTTGTTGGGCTATTTTCTTATCCCGGTCTTACGATAATAAATAAATTAAAAATTTCGGGTACAGAACATATAGCAGATCTTCCCCGGAAAAAAGTTTTATTTGTAAGTAATCATCAGACTTATTTTGCAGATGTAATTACCTTTCTCCATATTTTTTGCGCCATTAAATGGGGTAAGAAAAACAGGCTTGGTCTTCCCTATTATCTGCTCAATCCTTTTACCAATGTAAATTATGTGGCAGCCGAAGAAACGATGAAAGGAAGCTGGATCAGCAGACTGTTTGCATTAGCAGGCGCATTAACCGTAAAAAGAACCTGGAATAAAACTACCACTGAAGTTAGAAAAGGTTTAGATCCATCCGATACAAGAAAAATTACAAGAGCATTGGACAATAACTGGGTTATTACATTTCCGCAAGGAACCACAAAGCCATTTGCTCCTGGTAGAAAAGGAACAGCACTTATCATCAAGCAAATGAAACCAATTGTTGTTCCGGTTGTAATAAATGGATTTTGGCGGGCATTCAATAAAAAAGGGTTACGATTTAAAAAGAAGGGCACTCAACTTTCTGTTACATTCAAAGAACCCTTGCAAATTAATTATGATGCTCCAGCAGAGGAAATTTTAAAGCAGGTAATGCATTCAATAGAACAAAGCAAAGAGTATATGATGAAAGGAAGACATCATTCAATTTAAAATTGAAGAAGTACATTAACTCTGGAAATGAACATTGAGAATTGAGTCCAGAAACTTTGGCGAATTATTTTTTCTTAGCAAGTACCATCCAGTCCCAGGGCTTTGGTGCTTCAAGCCATTTAGGAGGTTTAAGGAATTCTGTAAACCAATCATATTCTATTTTATAAAATTTTTCAATTGTAAAGCCTTCGCTGCTTAATAGTATTTGTAATTCTTCTTTTAAATAATGTTTGGTTGGTACATTATCAATTTCGTAATTACCCTGTAACAGGTTTTTTAATTGCAGACTGCTTTTCTTTTTATTTATAAATTCAGCCGCATCATTGTCGGGGTTCCATCGTTGGCGGATGATAGAAGCAAGCATCGCTGACTCCAGAGAAGGAATAACAAGTATGAGATAACCATTCTTCTTTACAGATCTTTTTAAGTTGGTAAAGAAGGCAGTTCTGTTTTTTAATGAATCGGTAAGTATTGCATTGATACAAATAGCAAAATCGCAGACGATAATTTTTGCTTTAGGGTTAAACATATCAACCCGGCCATATTCAACATTTTTATACGCTGGATATAATTTCTGAGCAATAGCTAAATTTTCTATTGATATATCAACGGCATACACTTTTTTAAAAGCAGGAGAGAGGACCGGTAGCCATTTGCCAATTGCACAACCAATATCGATTACGGATTTTTGTTTTGAAGCAAAGCGTTTGATTGTTTTACGAATAATTCCTTTTTTATCATTGGCTAAAACATCAAAAATTTCTTCTGAGTATTGCGGTGCTATTGTTTCCCAGTATGTGCGGTTCATTTTATAAATAATTAATCATAAATATCTCGCCTGTTTCCAACTGCAATTATTTCAATAACAAGTATTTTATCATAAATTCCATAAATAATCCGATAATCACCTTTTCTGATACGATAGCCTTCTCTACCTTTTAGTCGTATACTGCCTTGAGGACGGGGGTTAAATTTCAATTCATGAATTGCTTCAATCAGCATTCCAGCGATAGATTCAGGAAGTTTATCTAATTGCTTTTGAGCAGATTTTTTAATGCTTAACTTGTACTCAAGCATGTTTTTTCTTCTTGCTTCGGTTTAGAAGATATTGTTCGAAGGGAATTGATTTTTCTTTTTTTGCTATCACTTCATCATAAAGTCTTATATCATCCAACTCTTCTAATTCTTTAAGAAGTTTTTTATATGAAGTGATTGGGAGTACAACTGATAATTTTTTTCCTTTTTTATCAGTAATAAATTGCGGAGATTTATTTAGCAATGCTTTCATATTGCCAAATTACAAATTTTATTTTAGAGAAATTAATTTTTCTATTTTGTAAAATAAAAATATCTTATTATCTCTACTTCTTCGCAGCCTTCTTCTTCACCACAGCTTTCTTTTTCACCGCAGCTTTCTTCTTTCCAAAAGCATTCGGCTCCACAG
Source organism: Bacteroidota bacterium (assembly GCA_031413675.1). Classification (GTDB taxonomy): domain Bacteria; phylum Bacteroidota; class Bacteroidia; order Chitinophagales; family Chitinophagaceae; genus VBAR01. The sequence continues at coordinate 5,173 of JANOFP010000427.1, read as the reverse complement.
AAAGTATTAAATTTTTTATAGCTTCCAGATCCAGGGCTTTCATATCATCTGCTGTAAATTTCGATTCATCTGCTTTCCGGGGTACTTTAATTATTTTTTTACCAACTTTAAATACCGGCCCCCATCTTGCATTTTCAACAGATATTTTTTCATCAGGCCAGTTGTGAATATATCGGTTGGCTTCTTTTTTCAGTTTAGCATCTATAAGTTCTTTTATATCAGCCGCACTTAGCGCATCATGATTGTAACGGCGCGGCACATTAATAAACATGCCTTCATATTTTATATAAGGGCCAAATCTTCCTTTGCCTTTTGTTACCGGTTTATTTTCATACTGTGCTATTGGTGCATCGGCAATTTGTTTTTGCTTTATAAAGTTTACGGCCACATCAAAATCCACTAATTGTAAATCCGTACCGCGGGGTATCGACATAAACTCTTCGCCCCATTTTACATACGGGCCAAACCTGCCCACATTTACCGATACATCTTTTTCTTCAAACTGACCCAACACACCTTGTTGTGCAAATAATTTCATTGCTTCCTCATACGTAATCGTTTCTATACTTTGTCCCGAAGGAATTTTTGCAAACTTTGGTTTCTCTTCCTGTTCGGCTTCACCTATTTGAACAATTGCACCAAATCGTGCCATCCTGGCAAAAACTTTTCTTCCGCTTTCCGGATCGATTCCTAATTCTCTTTCGCCATGTGCCCGTTCTGCAGTTTCAATCGTTTTGTCAACATCTTTTTTAAATGGAACATAAAATTCTTCAATCATTTTATTCCATTTAATTTTTCCTTCGGCCACTTCATCAAACTCAGCTTCGATACGAGCTGTAAAGCTATAATCCATAATGTCATCAAAATACTGTTTCAAAAAATCGGTAACTACTAATCCTAAATCTGTCGGAAACAGCTTTGATTTTTCTGCACCAGTATTTTCACTCTCCGTTACCATGTTTACTTTATCATTCTTCAAAATAAAAACACGGTATTCTCTTTTGGTTCCTTCCTTATCACGTTTTTCTACATACTCCCTTTTTTGAATGGTAGAAATAGTTGGCGCATACGTTGAAGGGCGGCCAATACCTAACTCCTCTAATTTTTTTACAAGTGATGCTTCTGTAAATCTTGGTGCAGGCCGGCTGAAACGTTCAACTGCTTTCATTTCATTAAATGGTAATTTCATTCCAACGGTAAGTGGCGGCAGCATTCCTTCCTGTTCTTCCTCCGTCAAATCATCATCATCTCTATCTTCACGGTACACTTTTAAAAAACCATCAAACTTTAATACTTCACCCGCGGCAGTTAGTTCTTCGTTGTTGGTAGAAATATTAATTTTCGCAGTTGTTTTTTCTGTCACAGCATCTGCCATTTGACAAGCCATTGTTCTTTTCCAAATTAGTTCATACAATCGTTTTAAATCAAAATCTTCAACAGTTGTATTTTCCATATAAGTGGGTCGTATGGCTTCGTGTGCCTCCTGGGCATTTTCATTTTTGTTTTTAAATTTTCTGAACTGATGGTATTCCTCTCCATACATTTTGGAAATTGTATTAGTCAAATCACCCAATGCCGTACCACTTAAGTTTACACTATCCGTACGCATATAAGTTATCTTACCGCTTTCATATAACTTTTGTGCAAGTAACATGGTACGGCTTACGCCATATCCTAATTTGCGGGATGCTTCTTGTTGCAAAGTAGAAGTTGTGAATGGAGGAGCCGGTGATTTTTTTCCCGGCTTTATCTGAACATCGGCTACTGTATAGTTTGCACCAGCACAACTCTTCAAAAAGCTTTCAGCATCTTGTGCATTGTTTTGCTTTTTGGCTTCTGCAAAAAATGTAACAGGCCTTCCGCCTAAATCATCAGCCGTAAATTCTGCTTTAATATTAAATGCACTGATTGCATTAAAAGCATTAATTTCTCTTTCCCGTTCTGCAATTAATCTTACTGCCACACTTTGTACTCTTCCTGCACTCAAGTTATTTCGCATACTAATCTTACGCCATAGAACCGGGCTCAGTTCAAAACCAACAATTCGATCCAACACACGTCGTGCTTGTTGAGCCATTACCAAATTCATATCAACGGTTCTTGGGTTTTCAACAGCAGCTTTTATTGCAGGTTTAGTTATTTCATGAAATACAATTCGCTTGGTTTTTCGTGGGTCAAGCCCAAGTACCTCACATAAATGCCAACTGATTGCTTCACCTTCACGGTCCTCATCCGTAGCTAGCCACACCTCACCACTTTTTTTAGCCAAATTTTTTAAGTCGTTGACAACCTTCACTTTTTCCGGAGAAATAATATAGGTGGGTTCGTAATTTTTTTCGAGATTGATGCCCATTCCGGCTTTTTGCAAATCGCGGATATGACCAAAACAACTCTTTACCTGGAAATCAGATCCAAGAATTTTTTCAATCGTTTTTGCTTTCGCAGGGCTTTCAACAATTAACAGGTTTTTCGCCATGATTGTAATGAATGGGTTTTTATGGATCCGGATTTTAGAAATTTTATTTAGCAACCATGTTCACAAATCGACATATAATATTATATAGAAGCTCCAAAATCCGGGTCGCTTGAATGCAATGATAATGCAAGAATGTGGAAAAAATTAATCAGGCTTGTTTAGGAGGCCTGTTTTTTGTCCACAATACAATCTTATAACAGAGTGAAAATGAAAGATTGAAAGCTATTTTTGACAGCTTGAAATTTATTTTTACTGCACTGTTCCAAACAAATCTCCATCATTCCATTTGGGCCTTTCCAGAGTCTGTGCAATAGAATAACTGATTAGAAAATTTAATTGCACATATGTTTTTGCGGCAGCAAAATTAAAAATACCATTCATGCCATCAGCAGCCTGGTGATAATATTTAGTTCTCCATTCTTTTACAAACGCAACCAGATCAAACCCAGGAATATTTGTTTTGGTACCATATTTAATATGCAATGCTGGAATGCCATTCATTACAAAACTATATTGATCGCTTCTTACAAACCGATTTTCAGTTGGTTCAGGATCTTTTTCAACATCCAATCCAAGATAGCTGGCAGCAAATTTTACATTGTTCATAATGCTTGAATGTTCTGCACCCAGTGGCACTACAGAAAGGAGCGGAGCAATCACTGTCGGCATATCCGTATTTACATCGGCAACAATTGAATTTTTTGGAACAGTTGGATTGGCTGCAAAATACGATGAGCCAATTAATCCCATTTCTTCACCGGTTACCATTACAATTAAAATAGATCGTTTTGGTTTTGCTCCGGAAGATTTATAAACTCTTGCAATTTCAAGCAAGGATGCAACTCCCGAAGCATTATCATGTGCTCCATTATATATCGAATCGCCGTTTTGTACTCTTCCAATTCCTAAATGGTCAAGATGCGCTGAATGAACAACGTATTCATTTTTTAAAACTTTATCTGTTCCGGGTATAAGGCCAACAACGTTATAACTTTCAAAATCAGAATGTGTTGTTTTGTAAGAAGTGGAAATGCTATAAGGTAAATCAAATGAAGATTGTTTTCCATTTTTTAAATCAGCCAAAACGGTAACCATGTTTTTGCCCGAGTTCATAAATAGTTTTTTCAAAAAATAAGTTGTTCCGTTTAATACAATATTTAAATTTCCAATGAACCCACGGCCGTAAACAATATTTTTTTCTGGATTCAAGGTTGTATTCGACTGAATTATTGGATTAGGATTTGAACCGGGTCTTATTGCTATATTTATTGCTATCACCCCAATAGCACCTTTATTAAATGCAGTAGTTGTTTTATTTCCGGCGTTTGAAAAATGTGCTGTTAAAGTGGAAATTAAACCTGGAGGTGCTCCATTAATCAGCACAACTATTTTTCCTTTCACATCTATTCCATTATAATCAGAATAACCACCGGGGATTTCAACGCCATAGCCGGCAAATACCAATTGGGCTTCTGCTGCAGCATTTTCAATGAGTGGGTGAGGGGCTGGTGTAAATTCTCGGATAAATGTCAGCGAGTCGGCATTACCATTTTTATCTTTTAAAATAGCAACGGCTGAGTTATTATTTACCAATGATTTTCTTATGACCAATTTTTGTGTAAATCCGCCATTATCTCCGCCGGGTAATAAACCGATTTTTTTATAGTTATCAGTTACATAATCAACAGCAGTCTGAAAACCTTCTGTTCCGGGAAGACGGCCTTTTAATTTATCATCAGCGAGATAGGCAATATGCGAACGGATTGTATTTGTGTCTATCCGATCCATTGCTTGTTTAATTCCCTTGGAAATTTTTATGTCTTGTGCAAAAGAAGTTGCTGTTGTAAAAAAACAAAGGGCAAGAATATATTTTTTCATGCCCGCAAGTTAGAATTTTTATTATTACAATCTGATTTATATAGGACAAAGCACAATGTTATTGAATTTCTGTAATTCCATTTATAATATCACTCCTTCGGAGTTTTGGTGAAGAAATTCAATTTTCTTCTATATTAATTGCACCTCTTCGAGGTTAAAATCCCGAAGGGATGTCATTAGTATAGCTGTAGATTAAACCGATGACCTTAAATCCCAAAGGGATGACATTTATGAAATTGAATAAATAATTTTAAAGCAACTGATTTTTTATAACAACTGCCAGTTTCTTTGCCCATCGTTGATATTCTTTAGCAGATGGATGCAATCCATCTGCCGCAAGCAGTGAGTTATCCATTGCTGCTTCTTTGGTGCCTGGGGTTATATTTATATACTGCACTTTAAATTTATCAGCAATCATTTTATTTGTGAAATTAAATTCATCAATTTCTGTTGATATTTTTTTTCTATCTCTGCCTTCCGCAAATGGAGTGGAGCCCCAATCCGGGATTGATAAAACTATTACATGGCTGGTAACATTGCCGGCAAATTGAATTGCTTGTACTAATAAATCTTCAAACTCGGATTTATATTTTTCAAGAGTTCTGCCACGGTATTGATTATTTACGCCTATTAATAAGGAAACAAAATCATAGGACGAACGTAAAGGTTCTGCAGTATTTGCAGCTACAATGCCAGCTTCCAGTTCGCGTTTCTGCGGGGTTCAAACTTTATTCATGAATTCATGCATTGGGAACGCGCCCCCGAAGTGCTGGAACAGCTTCGTATCCCCATTCATGCGATTGGCGTCGGCGCCCAGGC
>JANOFP010000426.1:0-14729 GCA_031413675.1 Bacteroidota bacterium | reverse complement strand
GTACCAGTAAAAAGAATTCCACCACCCGGCAATAAATAAGACTAAGAATGAGAGATTGAAAAGATAAACTAAGAGCAAAACGGGGAAAATTCTTTTATCATTATATTTATCGGCTTTGCTTGCCCAGCGAATACGCTGATTAAAAAAAGCTTTCCAGGTTTTTTCGGCTTGTGTAGAAACAATCACCTCTTTTGATTTGAGATATTGAATACGGCCGGCAAAAGATTTATGTATTTTATACAAGAGTAACATATCATCTCCGCTTGCAATATGATCGATGCCTTCAAAACCATTTACAGCAGTAAAAGCTCTTTTTTCATAGGCAAGATTAGCACCATTACACAGGCTATGTACCTGTTTATAAACAGAGGCACCGGTTATCCCTTGTAACACCATAAAATCGAGTGACTGAAAAATTTGAACAAAAGATGAATTTGCTTCAATGACAACCGGTGCTACAATGAAAACAGAACTAGTTTTTTTGTAAAAGTTTTCAATAACTGAAAGCCAGGATGGCTTTACAATGCAGTCAGCATCGGTAGTAATAATTAAATCTCCCGTTGCAGCCGCTATGCCAATTTCAATGGCTTTCTTTTTATATGAGTTAATAGCATCTTCTTTTAAAGAAATAAGTCTAACAAATGCAAATTGGTGTACAATCGTTGCTGTATTGTCTGTTGAATTATCATTAACCACAATTACCTCAAACAATTCTTTTGGATACGTTTGATGATTGATAGATTGTAACAGGGATTCAATATTCGCTTCCTCGTTTCTTGCAGGGACAATGACAGATATTTTAGTGGAAGGTTGTGAAGGAGATGGCTGAAGTAAAGGAATGGATTTCCAGCTTTGCCAGTAATAAATTATTAAAACGGCATATGTAACAAACAATGCCGCTATGATGCTTAATAAAACCATTACAACAAATGTAAATGAAATGAAGCAGCGGATGCTACAATGGCTTCAGGGCATTCGGTTTTCGCTCAATGTAGTTTGTATAATCAAGAGAACCGATACGTAACCTTAAAGGAATGGATGTCTTTTTTTCAAATTGAAATTCTTTTTTACAAATAAGACCCAATTGCGTAGTAGAAAAATCTTTTGCAACCGGAGAAAGCAAATTAATGACTCGCATGGTTTTTTCAGTGAAGCAATAATAACAATTATTCTCAGGAGTATAAGCGGGTTTACTTTCCGAAATAAGAATAGTTTTTTTAAACTTTGGTTTATAAAAATTTCGGCCAACAATCAAATTTTGATAGATTGTATCACATTTAATTATATTTATGCCGGTTTTTTCAATTGAATCCATCTGGTGATTTCTTCTAATTTCTTGCTCAAGAGTTTTTAGAGGGCCAAAACGACAAGCATCAACTCCAATATTAATTGTATCGCATCTGATAAAAAAGTTCGAGTTTGTCTGCCCAAAAATATTTCCTGCAAACATTAACAGCAACACAACAACAAAGTATCTTAACCGTTGGCGCATCTTTCTTTTATTTGTTTGTAAATTTACGGCCTGATTGTTGTTCATGCGGATTTTTTTATTGAACTTTTGAGTATGGAATATGAATTAACAAAGTAAAATGGATTTCGGATTGAATTCACATCAGAAAAGCAAAGACTTCTAATCAAAATACACAATAAGGACTAAAAAACAAGGATGGCATTAGGACAAAGTTTACAGCAGCGGCTTTTACAAAAATTATCGCCCCAGCAGATTCAATTGATGAAGCTGTTGCAGGTTCCTACGGCAAATCTTGAAACAAGAATAAAAGATGAGTTGGAAGAAAACCCGGCATTGGAGCTGGAAGAAGAAAATCATGATGATGAGTATGATGAAAGTAAAGATGAATTTGCTGAAAAAGGTGAAGAGGAAACAGCAGACGATAAAGATGGAAGCGAAGAAGAATATGAGAACATTGATATTAGTGAATACGTAAGTGAAGGAGATGATGAAATAGCAGATTATAAAACACGGGATGATAATTATCCTGAAGAAGATGAAGGAAGAGAGACGCCTCATAAAAGTTCAACTTCTTTTTTTGATACATTGGTAAGTCAGTTAGGATTATTGAAGCTGAATGAAAAAGAACAGAAGATCGCTGTTCAATTGGTAGGTAGCATTGATGAAGATGGTTACTTACGCAGAGAAACATCAGCCATTGTTGATGATTTGTCTTTTCGGCAAAATGTGGAAGCAACCGGGCAGGAAGTAGAATCCGTTATTCAACGCATACAACAGTTTGATCCACCGGGTGTGGCTGCAAGAGATTTGAAAGAATGTTTAATACTTCAGTTGCAGCGCATGAAAGACGAAGGAAAAAAAGTAGATACGGCATTGCTTGCTGTAAAAAAATATTTTGAAGAGTTTACTAAAAAGCATTACGAAAAAATTCAGCGGGGACTAAACCTTACAGATGAACAACTGAAAGATGTAATGCATCAGATTACCAAACTAAACCCCAAACCCGGAAGCAATATAACTGAAGTAAACAAAGCCGAAACGTATGTTGTACCTGATTTTTTTATTTTAAATAATGTTGGTAAACTTGAATTAACCTTAAATAGCCGTAATGCACCTGAACTCCGGATTAGCGAAGGGTACCGTGATATGCTGAAAGAGTATGACCGCGGTGCAAAAAAAGATAAACGACAAAAAGAAGCTGTTTTGTTTATCAAACAAAAAATAGATTCGGCTAAATGGTTTATTGATGCTATTAAGCAACGGCAGCATACACTGCTGCATACCATGACTGAGATAATGAATCATCAACAGGAATTTTTTCTTACCGGTGATGAAACCAACCTGCGACCCATGATATTAAAAGATATAGCCGAAAAAACCAATTTGGATATTTCGACTGTAAGCCGGGTTGCCAATAGTAAATTTGTACAAACCGAATTTGGCACCTATCGTTTAAAATATTTTTTCAGCGAATCACTAACTACAGACACAGGCGAAGAAGTGAGTACGAGAGAAGTGAAAAAGATACTTAGCGATCTGATTGAGTTTGAAGAAAAGAAAAAGCCATTGAGTGATGAACGCCTAACCGAATTATTGCAGGAGAAAGGATATAATATTGCAAGAAGAACGGTAGCTAAATACCGGGAACAGTTAAATATTCCCGTAGCACGGTTAAGAAAAGGGTTGTAAAAAAAATATTGAATAGTATTACAATGAACACACAACTAACTACTGCACCTGGAAATAGAATAGCGAAAAAAGAATTGCAACAACAAACCGGATTAGTAAAGATTACTGCTAAAATTATCTCGTATATTTTTCATCCGATTTTCATTCCGGTTTATGTGCTTATTTTTTTATTAAAGGAGCAACCACACCTTTTTGTTGCACTTACCGGTGGCAAAAAAACATTGACTGTTATTCAGTTTGCAGTTATGTATGCAATGTTTCCTGTGGTAACTGCGCTTTTATTAAAGGCATTAGGTTTTATTGATTCCGTTTACATGAAAACACAAAGGGACCGGATTATCCCTTATGTGATTTGTATGATTTATTATTTCTGGGTTTGGTATGTAATAAAAAATCAATCCATCTATCCGGACGAACTGATTCAGTTCTCACTTTCTATTTTTATCAGTTCAATTTTAGGTTTGATGAGTAATGCGTATATGAAAGTAAGTATGCATGCTATGGCTGTAGGTGCTATGGCAACTTTTGTACTTATTTTAGCATTACAGGGAATAATAAGTTCAGGTATTTATCTTTCCGCCGCATTATTACTTGCAGGTTTAGTTTGTACAGCACGACTAATCGTTTCCGATCATACCAGTAAAGAGATTTATACAGGACTAATTATTGGAGTTGCCTCAATGCTGCTTGCAAAAATATCTTTTAATCTTTTCTAAATAAGTAATAAGCTGACCGTTTGCTTTTCCGGGTTTATTTCGACCTGTCTGGGTTACTAAATAATTGGGAAGAACAAAAAAACAAAAGCTCAACCATAGGGTACTACGTTGAGCTTGTTGTTAATCATCCATCCTTGATGTGATCCTGTGTCCAATCAGCCGTTTAATATTTTTGAGGTTTCTTTATATTTTTTTGTTGGATGATATATAAAAAAACAGGTTCCGTTTTTTATCGTGTTAATAATTTTTTTGTTTTGATTTTGTGGTACGGCCGGGCAACCAAAGCTGCGCCCCATAAATTTGCTAAACCTTAAATAACTGGCCCCAACATATTCCGATCCATGAACAACAATCTTTCTCCGTTCTGCTTTATCATTTATTCCGGATTCAACACCATCAATTTTTAATGCCAGGCCATGTGAACCATAGTAAGTGGAACGGGTAATATAAAAACCAAGACTGCTTTGTAACGATTCAGGTTTGTTGGAAAATTTTGCAGCATATTCATTACCACTATTACGACCATGTGCCACATAAGTCTGTAATAGCAATTTGCAATTTTCTATATCCACCAGGTACATCCTTTTTCTACGGCTACTCTGACTAAAATCACATATTGTAATTACCCCTTTGCGATGAATCAGGTTTTTTTCGAGAAGAATAGTATACCCTTTTACTGCAGATTCAAATGCTTCTTTAGGTAAACCGGCTGAGCCCAATTTCAAACTGTCATATATAATAGTAACCTCATCTATTATTGTATCTGTTTTACTTGATGAATCATTCAGAAATAATTGTTTTGTAAAATAAGGGTTGGTTGAAGGATAATTTGAACTCGTACTGTGAATCTGTTTGTAGGGAAGTAACAGAAACGACAATGAAAGGCATGACGCGGATATTGGTAATATTCGGTTTTTCAAATTAGGTACGGGTTTTATTCAAAGGGTAATGAATTGTTGAAAAAATACCTTTGAACAGATTATATAAACGTGTGCAGAGACAAAAATATTTTCTGATTGTTGTGAATGCAAGTAAAATCAAGCGATTTTTCCTGCTTAAACGATAAACTACTAAGAAGCTGTCCGTAAAATCCGTTAAAAAACTGGTAATCTAGTTTTCCATGATCTTATTTCCATCACGTTGTTTGTGAATAAACTCATTTGAGTAGATGCGAACGAGTAAGATAAATAAGGAGATCAGCAGCGGGCCAAAAATTAATCCGATAAAACCAAAAACTTTTAATCCAATGATTACGCCGAATACAGTTACCAGCGGATGCACATTCCCAATTTTCCTTGCCAATGTAAAACGAAAAATATTATCAACTAGGCCAATAATACCAAATCCAAATATCAACATGATTATACCTTGTGTTGTATGTCCGTTTGCAAAAAACAGAATGGCTAACGGTACATACGCTAACGCAGCACCTACTACGGGAAGCATGGCGGTAATACAAGTAACCACAAACCAGAACCAGGGCTGATCGACGCCAATAAGCAAATAACCAATTAAAGCAACGATACCCTGCAATAAAGCAATTAATGGAATACCAATTGCATTTGAAAGCACCATATTATTCACCTCTTTGCCCAGTCGATCTACATTATCATCATTTAAAGGAATATGCTCATAAATTGCGATTTCCATTTTTTTACCATTTACCAGCATAAAAAATAAAATAAAATACATAAAGAAAATAGTGGTGAGTGTATTGAAAGTTGCATTTAGTAATTGAGGGATTCCTTTTGAAATTGTATCGCCCAATTTATTAATGCTTTCGTCGCTTATTAAATCAATATTGAATTTTTGTTCAATATCGCCGGCAATTTTTTTTAATGCTTCCACTAATTCATTGCTATGTTCTATGGCATAAGTTACTTTACTTGAAAGCATATTGACAAGAACTGCAATCGGGAAAAGTATTACAATCATGGAAAGTAACATAAGCAGAAAAGCTGCCAATCCCTTTTTCCATTTTTTTATATAACACAGATAAAACATCCATCGGTGCATAAGAATATACAGGGTAACAGCACCCAGGAGTGCGGGAAGAAAAGTATACAATTCGAGAAATAATAAAACGCCGAGTAATACAAGGATGATAATGAAAAAGATCTGGCGAATTTGATTTTGATTTATTACGGGACGATTCATGAAATTAAAGATAAAGAATTAATAGTCTCATCCCAACTTCGCATACCTGCTAAACAAATTTTTTACTGAAAAAAACAGGAGAATAGAAAAGACTATTTAATGATTCTAGTTTACTCAGCAGTATCTTTATTTTTAAAATATTGAGTTGTATAAAAAAATATTTTTCGCACTGCTTTTGTTTGTTGCTGAAAGGCTTTATCCGCAACCATTATCTGCATATAAAGAAATACAGGCAGTAGATTCCATTGCTTTAACAAAAAGTACTGCTTCTTATTTTGCGAAGCTGTACAGTAAAACAATGCTGCAGATAGAAGAGCAGTTAACCGGAATGGATACGGCAACTAGAAGCCAAATTCGGAAATTAGAGATAAAATTTTCAAACTGTTTTTTAAGGGCTTGTTATAAATATACAGGTAGCGGAAAAACAGACTCGACCTGGAAGACTTATTTTGAAACTTCAGGTCTTTCACCTTTGCAATTAAAACTGCTTGGCATTAATGCACATATTAATAGCGATTTATGGCAGGCATTAAGAGATAGTTATGCCATACATGAAATTCAAAATATCAGCAAAACAGTTTTTCTATTTCATCAATCATTATTGCATATATATAAAGAAGTGTATAATGAAGCAATCTCCGAAAACAAAAAAATTAAAACACTGCATACTCTGTCCCTGGGATTATCTGAAAAATTTGGGAAACATCTTTTAAGTAAATGGCGAAAGCGACAGATAAAACTTGCGACTCTTTATTATTTCAAACAAAACCGCTTTGAACAAAAAAGAAAAAGAACAGATAGAAAAAAAGTAAGAATTGATAATTTAATTATCCGCAGGTTATGAGATTAATTTAATTTCCGGGCCAATACCACCGTATTTTTCATTTTCTCTTTTTTACCCTGTAGGTTAAAAATTTCAGTATATAATATATATGTGCCTATTGGAAGTTTTAATCCTTTATCATCCAGGCCATCCCAGTTCCAGTAGCCTGTTAATCCCAAAACTCCATTACGAACAAGATTTCGAACAGGTCTTCCAGAAGCATCAAATATTGTTATGTTAGCTACATTGCCAATTGCAGCCACCTTATATTGTATGGTTGCTATATCGTCTCTGCCATCATTATCCGGGCTGAATACTTTTGGTGATACCTCAACTGTTGCATTAACCGACTGTGTTAATTTGTATTGAGAGTTTTTATACGTTGGTGTACCATACCCCGCCGTGGAAGCCGCACTATGCCAGTTATTTTCATTTTGTGTAGCTGCATCGGGATCTATTCTTTCTAACGAAACACCTTCGGCATTGTCAATCAGTTTAAAATGCCAGTCATCTTTATATTTCAATTCATCCACGATTACTCCCTGAAAATTTAAAAGCACCACATCTCCTTCATCATCTGAATAAGAAGGTAAGGTTGCAAGCACAAATACGTTGTCGGGGTTTTGAACTAAATAATTTAACGAAAGATTATCTGCATCTTCTGTTATAACAATATAATCGCCGGGAAAAATATAGACAGGTAAAGTGCTTAATAATTTTTGAGAACTTACTATACCACTACTATTACGGTTTGCGATATAAATTTTTGAGGCATCAAAAATTTTATTGCTTCGGTTATAAAACTCTGCGTAGTCATACCCTCCGTTACGTGGATTAAAAAGTATTTCATTAATAATTAATTCATTTGCGGCTGCTTCCACCGGCAAACCAACTCTTGCCTTATTACTGCTTCCGATATTGTTGTTTTTACAATCCGTAATGTTGGAAGCCGTGATGGTATAAATCGTATTAGTCTGAAGTGATGTTGAACTATTTAGTTGCACCGTATTAAAAAGCGGGGCAATGGTAATAGCAGAAGAAATTGTTATACCCCCATCAATGATATAATTCGAAACTGTTGCTCCTTTTAAACTATCAATCGGTTCATCAAACTCAAGTAGGATAGTTGTATTATTAATTGTATAAGCATTTTTCAACTTTGGAGCTTCCGTATCATTATTTACAGCATCAATAGAATTCTTTTTTCCGGGTGTTCCTCCTTTTGTATCCACACTTGCCTTCCAATTGCTCATTCCTGCACAGGGGCTTTTTGTATCTATCATTTCAAAACTCCATCCGCCATCTACTTTTACTACATTTTGATACCAGGAGGATGAATAAGAAACTGAATGAATAATTTTTCCATTAGCTGAACGGAGAAATAATTGATCGCCATCATTATCAAGAGAAGGAAAATTGGTGACAGAAATAGTAGTTCCGAAAGCAGACATTGCAGCCACAGCACTACCCGTACAAACAATTACAAAACTATCAGCTTGTAAAATAAAATTTGGCATGGGTCCGCTTACGCCGGTTAAATCCCCAATTCTCCATCCCGATAAATTTATCGGAGCAGCCGTTGTGTTTTTTAATTCAATCCATTCATTAGCGGGTAATGCAATAACTGGTGTAGGGTCGGCCATTATTTCGTCTATTACGACATCATACCTGTTTTGAGTAAACGATGCAGTATAAAAAAAAACTGACGTAAGTATGAAAACGAGTTTTCTCATACTACAAGATAATTAATACAGCACAAACGAAAACATTTGCGTAAAAAAAATGCAATTAAATTTTGCATATCAAGTATTGACATATATTTTTGCGCAGATCATGAAAATGAATAAACATACAAAACGCACAATAAAACAATCCGACTGAGGCGGAAGGTTTGCAGCGTTATGTATATCATTATATAAAAGCTTAAAAGACCTTCCACAACAGGAAGGTCTTTTTTTTAACCTAACCCCTAACCCTTCTTTAGAGGAGAGGGGGATAAAAACAAAAAAAATGAAAGTAGCAGTAGTAGGTGCCACTGGCCTGGTAGGTACAAAAATTCTCCAGGTATTAGCTGAAAGAAATTTTCCGGTAACGGAATTAATTCCGGTTGCATCAGAAAAAAGTATTGGTAAAGAAGTAGAATTTAAAGGGGCTAAATATAAAGTGGTAAGCATGACTGATGCTATTGCAGCCAAACCAGCTGTTGCAATATTTTCAGCGGGCGGTACTACCTCATTGGAGTGGGCCCCGAAATTTGCTGAAGCGGGTATTACAGTTATTGACAATTCAAGTGCATGGCGGATGGATGCTACTAAAAAACTGATTGTACCTGAAATAAATGCAGACGCACTAACCAAAGAAGATAAAATTATAGCAAACCCAAATTGTTCTACAATTCAAATGGTGGTTGCATTGAACCCGCTGCATAAAAAATATAAAGCAAAAAGAATTGTTGTTTCCACGTATCAAAGCGTAACGGGTACGGGAGTGAAAGCCGTAACGCAACTGATGAATGAAAGAAATGGGATCGTTGGTGAACGAGCTTATAAATATCCAATTGACCTAAATGTAATTCCACAGATAGATGTGTTTTTAGAAAATGGCTATACCAAAGAAGAAATGAAAATGGTAAAAGAAACCTGTAAGATTATGCGAGACGATTCCATTCGTGTAACGGCAACCACAGTCCGAATTCCGGTTATTGGGGGTCATAGCGAAAGTGTGAATATTGAATTTGAAAATGATTTTGATTTGAATGAATTAAAAACGCTTTTACAAAATTCACCGGGTATTGTTGTGGTGGATGATATTGCAAATCATTTATATCCCATGCCGATGGATGCGCATGAAAAAGATGATGTGTTTGTAGGAAGACTCAGAAGAGACGAAACACAACCAAACACATTAAATCTTTGGGTGGTGAGTGATAATCTTAGAAAAGGCGCTGCTACGAATGCAGTGCAGATTGCAGAGTACCTTGTTGAGAAGGGGCTGCTCTGATAACCCTTTTAAATAAAAAATAGCTGGAAAGACGAAAAGAAAATCCTTTTACCTTCTTTTCACCTTCCCGGCAAAATATTTTAGAACAACCTTATGCTTCGGTAGCATGATTAAGAAAAATTATCAAAGGCTCTAATATAACAAAGGAGTCAACTGTTTTTTTCAACAGTGTTTTTGAAGTGACATCTTTGTCATTCAAGATTGTGAAAGCGATAAATGATTTCAATTTTAAATATTCAGCAGCAGCATTATCTGCTTCATATCCTTTAGGTACCCGTGTAAGTGTAAATTCTTTACTTCGATCCAAATCTTTATAAACCGATTTAAATTTCTTTGTACTTATTATTTTTTTAAATTCATTAAAACAATAATCAACTTCTTGCCGCACTTTATTTAATTCGGGGGGCATAGGTTGATAGATGCCGCCACCAATAAATAGTTGCCCCGGTTCGAGGTGAAAATAATAACCTGCGGTATTCATTGCTTTTCTTCCTCCCTTATTAATGCTTGCACCAAAATTTGTTTTGTAAGGCGATTTGTCTTTGCTGAAACGAACATCCCGGTTGATGCGAAAAATACAATCCTTTGCTTTCAGCGGTGCAATCGATTTATCTTTTTTACCATGGGCGTCAATTACCTGCTGAATAAAATTCAGAAAGTCTGCTTTAGCCAGTTCATATCTTTTCCGATTGGCTTCAAACCAGGGTCTGTTATTATTCTTTTTTAATTCTTTTAAAAATTTTAATGTGGATGATTGTAACATAAATAAGTTGTTTGAGTATAAACGATAATTGAATTTGGAAGGTTTTTATTACCCCCTTTAGAGCCTGTCCCGATTCATCGGGAGGATGGGGGTATCATTCTTAAAAACTCTTCTTCCGAAATAATTTTTACTGTATTTAATTTTTTTGCCTTGTCCAATTTACTTCCTGCATCTTCCCCCACTACCAGGTAATTCAGTTTTGCACTTACACCACCCAATATCTGACCACCATTTTTTTCCACCATGGCTTCAGCATCACTTCTTTTTAAAGTGGGTAGTGTCCCGGTAAATAAAAAGGACTGACCCTTAAGATTGCCCGCTGCTGTCAATTCTTTTTTTTCATTTTTTAATTGCAATCCAATTTCTTCTAATTGCTTGAGTAAATGAAGATTTTCTTTGTTGCTGAAAAAGTGATGAATACTTCCACCTACTTTGGGGCCAACATCTTCCAGGTTTTGTAAATCTTCCAACGAATAATTTTTTAAATCCAGTAAATGATTAACGGCTCTTGCTAATGTTTTAGCAGTTGTTTCTCCAACAAAGCGAATACCTAATGCGAATAGTAAACGATGCAAAGGCTGGCTTTTTGAATTGTTGATTGCAGATTGCAAATTATCAATTGACTTTTGACCAAACCCTTCCAGTTCGCTAATCTTTTTAAAATCGAGATTATAAATTCCAGGAATATCTTTTAAAAGACCCATTTCATAAAATTTCCTGACGTTCGCATCACCAAATCCGCGGATATCCATAGCATCTTTACTTACAAAATGGCTGATGCGTTCAATCACCTGAGCAGGGCATTCAATATTTACACAACGCCAAACAGCCTCTTCTTCTTCTTTAAATAATTTACTGCTGCAAACCGGGCAATTTTTTGGAAAAATAATTTTCTTCTCTTTACCCGTTCTTAATTCAGGCATTGACTTAACTATATACGGTATTACATCGCCTGCTCTTTCCACCAGTACAGTATCTCCAATTTGTAAATCTTTTTCTTTTATCACTTCTTCATTGAATAGTGATATAGAGGAAACCGTAACGCCGCCAATTGGTGTGGGTTCTATTTTCGCAACCGGAGTAATCGATCCGGTTCTGCCAACCTGAAATTCTACATTCAATAATTTACTTGTGCCTTGTCTTGCTTTAAATTTATAAGCAATAGCCCAGCGAGGATGATGCGATGTCATTCCCATTTTATCCTGCAACGCCAGGTCGTTAACTTTAATAACCATCCCATCAATTTCATAAGGAAGCCCATCTCGTTTTTCTTCAAACTCATTACAGTATTTTATTACACCTTCTATTCCACTCACCACTTTCATTTCTTTTTTCGGGCTACGAAAACCACAATTCCATAACAAATCAATAGATGTGGAATGCTTCGTAAGTTCTTCAGGAATCTTTTTACCTTTTAATAATGTATAAAAGCTGACATGATAAACAAATGCTTCAAGATTTCTTTTACTTACTTCAGCGGAGTCTTTTATTCTTAAGGTACCACTTGCAGCATTGCGTGGGTTTGCTAATGGTGCATAACCTTGTTCAACTAATCCTTCATTATATTTTTTAAAATTGGTTTTATTAATCAACACTTCGCCTCTTATTTCCACTTGTTGCAATCCATAGTCAGAAAATTTTGCTGAGAGTGGAATCGATTTTATCTGTTTTACATTTGTAGTTACTTCATCACCCTCCACACCATCACCTCGTGTAGCACCCCGGGTTAATAAATCATTTTCATAAACTAAAGAAATACTTCCACCGTCAAATTTTGGTTCCACACAATATTCTATTTTATCTTTTCCGGTAAGCTCCCTTGCTTTTCTGTCAAAATCAATTAAGTCATCACTATTATAAGAGTTATCTAATGAAAGCATAGGGACTAAATGTTGTACAGTAGGGAAAACTTTGGTTAATCCTTTTGCAATTCTTTGTGTAGGAGAATCTATTGTAACCAATGTTGGATTCTCAATTTCAATTTTTTCCAACGATTTATAAAGCTGGTCATATTCAAAATCAGAAATCAGTGGGTCGTTAAGAATATAATAACGGTGTTCATGAAATCGAAGAGTTTTTCTTAAATCATCCAGATCTTTTGCACTGACAGCACCTGTAGTTGTTTTTTTTATAAGTTGATGCGTTAACTGCTGCAACTGTCTGGTAGAATCTGCTGAAAACATAAATGGAATTTTGAACACTAAAGTTAAGTGCAAGACTAAATTTTAAAATAATTTTTTAAATCGATTTCTGAAAACGGGGTGTCGTGGAGAAATTATAAAAACTAAATTGCTTAAAGAGACTTTGCTTCTACTAATTTCGGGGTTAATAAAACTTCTTGTATAAAAGTTTTGCCATTCATATGGTCCAGCATTCTTTTAAAAACAAGTTTTCCCAGGTCATAACCATTTGTTTCCACATAAGTTATTTCAGGTTCATAGAGTGTAGGAATAAATCGATCGTTGCAGATGGCTATAACAGCAATATCATCCGGAATTGTCAATTTTAATTTCTGAATACTTTTCATTACACCTGTCAGTACTTCATCGCTCATACAAAAAATTACTTCCGGTTTATTTTTCGATTTTAAATGCCGGGTTGTTTCCAGCTCTGCATCTTTTGATGAAATTGCATTTACCGAATCCAGGTTTTTTGCTGAAATTTTATCTGCCAGAATTGTCTTAAAAGATTGTTGTCTTTTTCTTGTAATCGATAATTCAGGATTTCCAAATATGGCCAATATTTTTTTATAACCGCAACTGATAATTTTTTGTGCTGCAAGGCTTGCAGCTTCTTCATCATTAATCCGAACTTTATCACATGCTTCATATTCGGGTACCCGGTCAAAAAAGATTACCGGGGTATTATCTTCTGCCATTTTTAAAAAAGGTTTAATATCTTTTGTATGCCCGGATATTGAAATAAAAACGGCTGCCACTCTGTTGATACGGCAAACTTTTAAGTTGTCCAATTCAGTTTCAGGACTGTCTCCGGATTGAAGTATGAGTAAGGAGTAATTATTTTTTTTTGCTTCTTCTTCTGCGGCTGTAATAAAAGAATGATAGAAGTAATAAGATATGGAAGGAATGATTACTCCAATTAACCTGCTTTTATTTGTTCGTAAACTGATGGCATAGGCATTGGGCTCATATTCCAGCATAGCCGCTGTTTCAGTTACTTTCTTTTTTGTTTCATCCGAAATATCAGGATGATTCTTCAAAGCCCTTGAAACAGTTGAGATACTTATATTCAATGCTTTTGCAATATTTTTTAATGTAGCTCCAGCAGACATATAGCAAGAATTTGGTATTAGAGTTCAAATTTATTAACAGAAATCCTTTCCGCAAACTTGTTCGCAATCGTTTGCAAATCTAATTCTCATTTATGACAAATACTAAACAAACTAAGTTGATATATTTATAACCTGTTTATTCCCAAAAATTTTATTATTTTTTAACGTTTCAATTTTTTAATGCTAATGCTTATGTCTTTAAAAAAACTACTCAAACTCGTAGTTCTTCCTGCTATGCTGTTGATTGCTCAGCAATCTTTTGCTCAGGACAGAACCGTTACCGGTAAGGTAACTGACTCCAAAGACGGATCACCTATTGCCGGCGCATCCGTAGTTCCCAAAGGAACTTCAAAGGGCACATCAACTGCAGCAGATGGTTCGTATAGCCTGACTGTTGGTGCTGGCGTAACCACACTTGTTGTAACCTCTGTTGGTTATGACAAATTCGAAATTGATATTGCTGGCAAAACTTCCGGCAATGCTTCTATTGCAGCCAATGCTTCCAATCTCGGTGAGGTTGTGGTAAGTACGGGTTATGGTACTAGAAAAGTAAAAGATGCTACAGGTTCTGTAGCAGCTATTACAACAAAAGATTTTAATAAAGGAGTTATTTCAACTCCGGAGCAACTGTTTCAGGGTCGTACTCCCGGCGTAACAATTACGCCAGGAAATGGTGAGCCCGGAGCAGCTGCAACAATTAATATCAGAGGTACTTCATCTATCCGTGGTAACAACGATCCATTATATGTAGTGGATGGTGTTCCATTAGATGGTGGTGGTACATCGGGAAATTCAAGTGGTATTGAAGGAAGTTCAAC
>JANOFP010000425.1:0-13643 GCA_031413675.1 Bacteroidota bacterium | reverse complement strand
CAGTTTCAATAAACTTTCTCATGCAGTTCAGTCAGATGCTATGCAGTTATTAACTCCTAAACAGGTATTTGAATTGAAAGGAGGAGTAATGGGTGTTATAAAAACAGTCTCCTATTCAACAGGGATTTTAAATGCCAACAATAATATGAAGCGTCTTTTTGAAGGAGGAATTAATTCTTATGAAAGTTTTGAACGTTTAGCTGTGCTGAAAGAGCAATCAAAAATTACCAGGAAGAATGTGAAATACGATCAGTGGTATAAACAGAATGAAAATTATTATGTGCGTTATTTTCCGGTGAGTTATAAAAAAGTACGGGTACAGGTTTATGTACCAGATAGTTTGATGGATGCTGAAAATAAACTGAATGGTGATTATGTAGTATTTGATCCTACAGGACGGCAGGCAATTCCTGCTTTTACCAATGCGCAGCGTTTGGGTATCGGTGCACCGGTGGTGGATATAGTAAGAGCCATTATACAAGTAAACAAAAAGCCAATCCCACCAAAGAAAATCCCGGAGAAAAAGAATCCAAAGATGGCTTCATGAAGAAAATAATTTTCTTAGAATGGAGGATGTGTTTCTGCGCCCCATTATAGAAACCAACTGCACATTAGAGTCTTGTCATACCGAGCTAATTTTAATGCGTATTTTATTAAAATGAATGCAAGCGAGGTATCTCATAATGCAGAAAACTATGAGATACCTCGACTATCTGTTCCTATTTTAGAATGAGTTTTAAATTAACCGTCTCGGTATGACAAGACTCTGAGGATTTAAAAATTAAAACGTGAGGAGCAAATCAAATCTTCTAAGTATTGTTTCTTATTATTTGCCCGGATTTATTTTTTCTCATCCCTTTCAACTGTAATGCTACATTCGGTAACTAATGCGGCAACTGCACCTACTGCAGCCAATATTGGAGCCAGCACTGCACCCACTACTCCGAATGTAAGTGGGAATGACATGATTTCTTTCCCCGCTTTATCGTGGATGGTAATTTTTCTTACATTCCCTTCTTCAACCAGTTCTTTAATTTTTTTTAGTAACTGTTCACCTTGTACGATAAACGTTTCTTTAAATGTATTTGACATATGGTTTTTCTTTTAATTGTTTTTATATAACCCGAAAGTTAATTCAGTTCAGTTTCTTTTAGTTAATGAAAAAATAATTTAAATCATTTCCGTCATCTTAGCCAGCTGTACCAAAGCGGTTGTATCCCTTGCTCCAAGTCTTTCTATCATATTGCTGCGGTGATTGCCAACTGTATTCGGGCTGATAAAAAGTTGTTTGGCTATTTCTTTGGTATCAATATCGGCGGCAATGAGTTTCAAAATTTCTTTTTCTCTTGTACTCAACAGATCATTTTTCGAAAATAGTTTATCGATTGAATGAAAGGTTTGTACAAATTGTTTTTGTTGTCCGTAAGCAAATCGTATCCAGTAATAGGGAAAATCTTTTTTAATCAGATGATGGATATTTTGCACATAATTAAGGGTGTATTTAAAGTTGCGCTGCTCATCTACCTGTATGGGCATGCCCTGCGAAAAAATGCAAATAGGTTTTTCATCCAACCGGGTAAATCGCATGCAGCTATGGTGAATTTTCATGTTTACCCTTTCTACAAATGGAATCTGCAACAACACTTTAGTAAACCACTCTACTGATTCGTAAGGAAACTTTGCATATTCTTTATTGAGTAAACCAAGGATAGTAATCATTCGTTCCTGCATTGTTCCCTCTGGTAATGGCCCCCAAAACTCCACGTGGCCTACTTCCAGTTCAGGTGCAAATGTGGTATGGTTAAAAATGGTAAGGTGAGCATCTGTACCTTTTATTCCCTGCAAAAGGAATTCCAGTTCTTTTAAGTAAGCATCTCTGCCAGCCAGACTGTCTTCATTAAAAATATATTGTGATAACTCTGAAACTGTATTGTAGATGGCCTCGCTTTTTTTTAAGCCAAGAAGAATATCATTGTCTAAAATATTTACCATCGATTACAAGTTTATACTTGAGGGTTAAATGAATTAAGTTTGATTGTAAGGTAATACTTATAAGCAGTGGTTGTCTGAAAATGAAATAATTGTTAACGATTCGGGATTATTTACCCTTTATAGTAAACGGATTACGATTGCTTGTTCATCATTTAGCGGAATTAGTTCTTTATTTATTGAACAAAATGAGAAAACAAACTGTTTCGGATAATTTTCGCTTTATCGAAAGAGTATTCCAGAACCTTAATATTTTTGAAACAATCAGTTCTCAAATTAATTCTGACATTTTAGCCAGCTGCAACAGGGCTGTGGTATCCCTTGCTCCCATTCTTTCAATCATATTGCTGCGGTGATGGCCAACTGTAGTAGGACTTATAAAGAGTTTCTCCGCTATTTCTTTGGTATCAAAGTCTGCAGCAATCAATTTTAATATTTCTTTTTCTCTTAGCGATAATAAATCTTTTGAAGAATATTTTTTATCTGCCGAATGCAGGGTATGCACAAATTCCTTGTTAACTCCGTAAGCAATCCTTATCCAGTAATAGGGAAATTCCTTTTTAAAAAGATGATGAACATTTTGAACATAATTAAAGGTGAAGGTGAAATTTCTTTTTGCATCATAATGGATGGGCATTCCTTTGGAAAAAAGGCAAATAGGAGAATCGTCTAAACGAACATAGCGTATGCCACAATGAAAAATAGAAATATTTACCCGGTTCTCGAATGGGATAGCCGCTAAGGTCGCCTGGAACCACTCTACAGAGTCAGTAAAAAAAGAAGCATAATTTTTATC
This sequence comes from Bacteroidota bacterium, assembly GCA_031413675.1. GTDB lineage: Bacteria > Bacteroidota > Bacteroidia > Chitinophagales > Chitinophagaceae > VBAR01. The sequence goes on along the minus strand of JANOFP010000425.1, from coordinate 10,858 downwards.
CAGCAGTGACATAATTTGTACCATCCGTTCTTCTTTAGGAACTTCCGGTAGATCGCCCCAAAATTCTTTTTCGCCAACTTCCAAAACTGGTGAATAATTGTTGTGATTGAAAATTCCGATCACTGCATCAGTTCCTCTAACACCCCTAAGCAGAAATGTAGCCTCTCTCATGAAGTTCTCCTTTTCAGAAATTTCATCCTGTACAAAATAATTTTTGCCAAGGGCAAGCATTTTGTTATAGAGAATTTCGGCATCCTGTAATCGCCTATAACTTGTTTTCATATTGTTGAAAAAACTTGATTTCCCAATTCAAAATTTGATAATCGACATTGTTTTTGCAACCTATCCCAATTCATTTCCTGTTAAAAATATAAAAAAAATAGCGATAGTCACTATTGGAGGGGTATTGTGGTGAACATAGTTTTGAAAAATAAAATTAAGTGAAACGAGCACTACTCATATTCAATAAACATAAAGATAATGCATAACAATAAACTCCCAGAACAAATGAAAGCGTCATTTTTGAATTGCAATAGCAGGAAAGATTTTGAATTCCTGTATGATATGTTTTCTGCAAATATTTTCGAGGCAGTTTATCCCATTGTGGAGTCAGAAGAAATAGCCGAGAAAATACTCACCGACACCTTTATAACAATACGGAAACAACCATTTACATACGATCAAAACTATGTGGGCATATTTACCCTTTTGCTGCGGATAGCTCTCCAGCTTTCTTATTTCGAGATTAAGGATAGTAATCCAAAAAAACTGGTATACCAAAAGCTGGGAAGGAATATCGGGCTGTTAGATACTGGTAAATATGATTGAATAGTATGATAACAGGGCCTTTTAAGAAGCAGGATTTTTTTTGAAACAACTAATTAAACTATTTCATAAACAGACAAAACTATTTTGCATGATGATTTCAACCCAACCAACAACCCGCTTTTCTTATCTCACTTTACCTGTAAGCAATGTGTACACGGTAATTGTAAAAGAAAAATCTACAGAAAATTTATTGGATTTGTTGCAGCAAAAAAGTGAAAGAGGGTTCTCCCTGCTATATAATAATTATGCAGACGCCCTGTTTAGTGTTATACTTCAGATTATTAAAAACAAAGAAATAACGGAAGACCTTTTGCAGGAAACCTTTGTAAAAGTCTGGAAAAAAATAAATACCTATGATGAAACAAAAGGTACGTTATATACATGGATGCATAATATTGCAAGGAATACGGGTATTGATTTTATCCGATCTCATAAGAACCGGTTTTATAAACTTCTCGTACATGATGATATATGGCAGAACGAGTTTTTACAACCCGGTACAGTTATAGGAAATGCAGACCGTTTGGATTATATTGCTGTAAAAAACAAGTCCGCTACACTCGATGTTAAATATGCGGTAGTAATAGACTTGATTTATTTTGAAGGGTGTACTTATGAGCAGGCGGCAAAATTGTTGAAATTGCCAATCGGCACTGTAAAAACCAGGGCAAGGATGGCGTTGACTTTATTGAAAAAAGCATATAAATGAATGTTGAGGAAATTATTAAAAGTGGTATCCTGATGGATTATTGCCTTGGATTGGTAACAGAAGAGGAACGCAATAAAGTGGAACAGTTATGTAGGGATTACCCGGAAATTGCCACAGAACAGAAACTATTGCAAAATGGCCTTGAACGTTATGCTGTAAAAAAAACTACCTGGAAAAAAGAAGAACTCAAGAAAAAAATTTGGGATGCAATTGATAAAATAAATAAAGATGAAATGAATACCTGATTCTTCAACTGTTTCGGGATGTATTCTTTCATTTATTCTTCAGCCGGGTTTATTGCTATCCGCGAAATGGAGAATCCAAAAAAATTCTGCATGCTATTTAAAAATAAAAACAATTCCCTGTCTTATCTTTTAATTCTTCTTTCATAAAGTATAGGTTTTCCCTCTTTTTTATTAATCCATTTATTAAGCTTGCAAGTTAAAAATGCTGACCCAATACCAACTAATGCACCTGCTAATACATCACTTGGATAATGGACTCCCAAATCCATTCGTGAATATCCTACAAGACTTGCCCACAAAAAAGAAGGTGCTATAACATGCCATTTTGGAAAGGCAATACTCAACGAAGTTGCCGTAGCAAAGGCATCGGAAGTATGTCCGGAGGGAAATGAATAATTTCCACCTAACGTTAATTTTTCTATATCGGAATATGTTTTAAATGGACGGTCTCGTTTTTCAATATATTTTAAAGCTGTCGTAATAAAAGAAGAAACTAAAAATGTTTCCCCAATAAAAACTCCTTTTTCTTTTAAATTTTTATCGCTATTGATTAAGCCAACAGAATAAACTATAATAGGTGTTGCAAAAGTTACTGGGCTTACACTGTTGGTAATATTTTTAAATGTCCGGTCTAAGGATTTATTTCTATGCAAATTTATATCCCTCAAAATGTTTATATCAAGATTTTGAGCATTTAGAAAACTGGTAATAAATAGAAATGTTATTAAACAGTTCGCTTTTGTAGAAATTCTAATTTTCATGTTTTCAAAATTGTCAAATTTTGAGGTGCGTCAAATCATTGCAGGGAATGTCTTTTTTCTGAAAATTGTTGAAGCCTGGTTTGCGATTCACTGATTTCAATATTCTGCCGAAGATAAAAAATGCTGAATCATTCCCGGATGACAGCAACAAATACGGATTAACCAACAACAGATATGAACCCGGATTTTTTAAATGAATCAATACTCCGGGCAGTTAACGAGTCGAGTTCCAGGAAAATATTTTCATCCACCTTCTTAAAATTAAAACAGGTTTTGCCCTGCATACGTGCCTTCAATTCTTTAGACAGCCCATCCAATAATTTTGTATTTCCATATACTCCCATCAGGTGATAATTGACATACCCTTTTCCTATTTCAACCCAGGCAACCGGCATGGCAGGCTTTTTCATTTTTCCTCCCCATATTTTTAAAGTAGCTTGTCCTATTTGTGCATACAAACCGTATTTCGTATTCGTATCAGGGTTTACAGTAAATGGCCCGGAAAATTTCTGCAATATTTCTTTCAGGTGGGCAAATACGATTTCAAATTCAGTGTCCATTTTTTTTCAAAATAAATTTTTGAATTTCTTTCGAAACTTCATGCTATGCTCCTGTTGACTGGCATTAAGGTGCTTAATTCTACATCCTTTTCTTTTCCTCTTAAATTTATAGAGCCCAAAAATTGAGTATTATATTTTCCGGTAAGTTCTAAATCTTTTAATAAATCATCAGAAGCAATAATTTCTGCATTAAACTCTTTGCACTTGCCTTGTATGCGGCTGGTCGTATTCATTACATCGCCGGAAAAAGTTATATCCCGTTTAATAATTCCGACTTCACCAGCCATTACACTGCCGCAATGAATGCCTGCTTTAAAACCCGGCACCAGTCCATATTTTTCCATGTATTTATTACTGAGTTTTAGAATTTCTTTTTTCATATCGAAGAAACATTCGATACACCGGTTATTTTGTATGCCATCTTTATACTTCCAGTTAATAATAACTTCATCACCGACATACTGATAAATTTCTCCTTTATTATCAATAATCGGGTTTGTAATGTCAGCAAAAAAATCTTTTAATAAACTATGATATTTTTCGTTTCCCAGTTTTTCTGCAAGAGTGGTAGATGAATTGATATCAACAAACATGAAGATGCGTTGTTCTTCTTTTGGTGTCTGATATTTGCCCCTTATCATATTCCACATATTACCTTCACCAAACTTGGTATTAAACTGAAGCAGAATTTGTGTTAAGGCAACTACTGATGACCACACAAGTATATTTTTATAATTAATTCCATTGGTCAGAAATGCTTTGAAAGCCTGTTTTGTTTCGAAGTCAGCAAATGATTTTCCGGTTTGTACCTGGGCGGAAATAAATCCAAGGACTAAAGAAATAATACTCACAATAACTAAAAAGGAGATGAGTACTGCCAGCAAAGTGAATCCATATGGCTTGTCCCTGTATTTTTCATTTACATAAAATACAAGAAAACTTCCACCCATTAAAGCTCCGAGAAAAGCAGCCACCAAACTTAATAGTAGATGATCTTTAAAAGTAAAATTAGATGAAAAACCAGCTGATAAACCTGAACTTAAAACAATATAATCATAGCATGCATTTAGAAACCCGATAATGCTCCAGGCTATTATTATAATACCCAATTTATTAAGCTTTAATCGTAGTCGCTGTGTCATCCGGATATAGTTTAGTTTTCCAAACTTACTAAGTATAGTTGATGATATGATAAGTTATAAATACGACTTCATAAATTCCAGTTTCTCCTTCCGTTAATTTAATTATTCGAAATTCAACAGGCATCTTTATTAGCTTTGTACGAATTATTAAAATTAATATTTCATCTATTGAAAAATTCATCGATTGATTTTCAGCCCTATCTTAAAAATAGCCAGGTAATCGCAGAGCCGCTGCAACAATCGCATTTCGAAAATTTATACAAAGCTGCATCCGATCCACTTATCTGGGAGCAACACCCGAATAAAAACAGGTGGCAATTACAGGCATTTGAAAATTATTTTACCGGAGCAATCGAATCGGGTGGTGCTCTTTTAGTCAGGGATGCCCAAACAAATGAAGTAATCGGCAGCTCCCGCTACAGCGATTATATTTCCGAAATAAATACGGTTTCCATTGGTTACACTTTTTTTATACGCAGCCACTGGGGTAAAGGTTTCAATCATACATTAAAGCAATTAATGCTGGATCATATTTTTCAATATGTAGATACTGTCCGGTTTTATATTGGTGCAGGCAATAAGCGTTCACAAATTTCTATTGAACGATTTGGTGCAACCAAAATAGGAGAGGAGGAAATAGCGTATTATGGCGAACCCGAAAAACTGAATTATGTATATGCGATAACCAAAGTGGAATGGAAGCAACTACAGTAACGCGGTTCCGTAAAATCATGCAATTTTAATTAATCTGCGATAAAAAGAACTGAGATTATATACTCATACCATGCAGGAAGAATTTACCTTTAGCCCCACCATGAATTTATATACAAGCAAATCGGATATTACGATTACCTGTCCCAAGCGACTTGCCACTTACCTGGAGCAGGAAGTAAAGGAACTTGGATTTACTACCGAAGAAACATTTGTAACAGGTGTACGGCTCTCCGGTACGCTTAACGATTGTATAAAATTAAATTTGAATCTTCGGTGTGCCAGCCAGGTTCTTTATAGCCTGAAAAAATTTGAAGCAGAAAATGCTGATGCTATTTATAATAATCTTTTAGCGTATCCCTGGGAAAATCTTTTACCCGATCCCGGTTATTTTTCCATCACCAGCAATGTTAATAATCCAACAATCAATAACAGCATGTTTGCAAACCTGCGGGTAAAAGATGCAATCGTAGACAGGATACGTGAAAAAAGAGGTACACGTCCATCAACAGGTTCAGCGCTTACCGGTGCAGTTATCAATTTGTTTTGGAAAAATGAAAATGCAGAAATATTTATTGATACATCCGGCGATTCACTAGGCAGGCATGGCTACCGGAAAATACCGGGCCAGGCTCCTATGTTGGAAGCGTTGGCTTCGGCAACAATTTATGCTACGCAATGGGATCGGAAGTCGCCATTTGTAAATCCAATGTGTGGTTCGGGTACAGTTGCAATAGAAGCTGCTATGATTGCAACAAACAGGCGACCCGGATTATTCAGAACCAATTATGCTTTTATGCACTTACAGGGTTATGACGAATCCATTTATTTACACGAAGATGCTTTATTGGAAAAACAAATTATTGATGTGCCGGGTCTTCGCATCGTCGCTACAGATTATAGCGACAGAGCAATAGAGAATGCAAAGAAAAATGCAGTAGCAGCAGGTGTAGCCAACCTGATTGATTTTACTGTTTGTGATTTTGCAGAAACTGAAATTCCGCAAGAAGTTCCTGGTGTTTTTTATGTAAATCCCGAATATGGTGAACGGATGGGTGATATAAATCAATTAGAAGAAACCTATAAACGTATTGGTGATTTTATGAAACAGAAATGCGGCGGATATTTCGGTTATGTATTTACAGGCAACCTGGAACTTGCAAAAAAAATAGGATTGAAAGCAAAACGCAGGATAGAATTTTATACCAGTACGATTGATTGCCGTTTACTGGAGTATGAATTATATAGTGGAACAAGGTCGGCACCAAAAGAATAACAACGGAAATAATTATTTCAAAACTTTAAATGCAGTTTCAGCAAGACGGGTATTTGCTTCTTCCCAGCCTGCCGGTTTATCAGATTCCCATAAAAGTGTTTTGTATTGATGTGAAAGCTTTCTGATTTTTGACATCGCTTGTTTGTGAGCTCCCGTGTTGCGAAATTGCTGCATCACTTCTTTATTCTCCCATGCTGTAAGTGTATATCCAATTCTCCAGCCATTATTTTTTACTTCTGCAAAAATACATCCTGCTGAATTCTTAGCTTGTTTTGTTGAACGTACAGAATAGATTGCAAATTCAAAAAAATGCCAAAAACTTCGAATGTGTAATTCTGTAGCTACAATAATCATAAGGGTTCTTAATTAATAAATTATTTATTGGGATTCAACCGTTTTTATCATTTTTTTTGAAATGCCAAGATAGAATAAAAACAGTTAAACACCTGACGCTGCTCATCCCAAATTGTACAAAATAGATGTTACTTAGCTGGCTCAGTTCATGATTAAAAGTTCATTTTGTTTGAATAAATCAAATACGATATTGGTTCATTGGGAAAAGGAGCGGAAAGTTTTTGAAAATAATCTTCTGATTCTCCAACGAAAAATAAGAGGTGAAGCAATTCATGAACTGAGGGTAGCTGTAAAAAAACTTAATGCATACTTGCAATTTTATTCTTTGTTACAAAAAGAAAAAGACCCGCTAATCAATTTGAATAAACAATTGCTTGCCAAAACGTCTGAGCTTTTTGATATAACCGGACGGCAACGGGATGTAGAGATTTGTTTGGAATTATTAACGAATCTGCAAAAAGAGTTTAATTTTTCTTGTCCTCAACTTATTCGTTACCTGAAAGCAATATTGAAAATAACCAGGACATGGTCTGCTAATGCCATTCAGCTTTTCAAGAATAAAGAACTCCTCCGGGTAAAATTTCTGCTTAACCAGGACGATCAGTTTGATAATGCCGAAACATTAAATCAGAAAATTGAATTTTTAATTAATACACAATTGACAGAAGTTTTTGCATTATTCAGAAAGCCACATCAGCTTCGCATAAAACTTAAATCAATTTATTATGGGTTCAATTTATTAGAGGAAAATGAAAAATACCAACTCGAAAAACTGAACAATATTTTAGATGATCTGGGAAGGTGGCAGGATATGAAAGTGTTGCTATTAAGAATAAAACATTTTAGAAAAGATTATTTACCTGAACCATTTTCTGAATTTGCCATCTTAAAAAAAATAGAATCAGCCATCAATTTAAAAAATAAAACAATTTTAAGGAATGTTCGTATCAAAATTAAAAGGTGGTTAAAATTGTTAAATGGTTCTTCTAAACAATCAGCTAATGTTCATGAATGACAGATAGCAATTACACAATTGGAAAGTTTGTATTTAAGGAATTTTATTTGTTCAAGAAACAAGTTTATATGGTTAACAACTGATTACTTATAAAAACCCTAATAAGAAAGACATTATTTTACAGACACATCATTTTTTTCATAAGGTCCTTTAAAAATTGAAGGGTCTATATTAAAATGGCGGGAATAAATATTTGTTTGCTGAAACAGGTTTTTTAACCATGTTGCAGTTTGTTCAAATCCTCTTCCGTCTCTGGCATCGAAATCATTTAACACCAATCCATTTGCTTCTTTCATCATTGCTTGCGGGTCGTCTAAATAATAATATAAAACGGCAAGATTAAAAAAACTTGCATACCTGATTTTCCGGTCGTGTTTGTTTGTGGATGTGTACGTTCTTTTTATTTTTTCAAAATAATCAATAACCGGTTTTAGTTGTTCACGTACACCCGTAATTGAACTACTGGCATTCATATTGAACAAGACTTCATTCATTTGTTGAAAAGCCTTTCGGTGTGCAGCATACTCAGGATGTTTTCTACTGTCAACGATCCACATAAAATCATTTGCTGTTACTTCCTCAAATCCAAAATTTTCAGTAATCCGGTCACTTAAGTTGTGCATTGCACGGTTTACACAATTCTGAAATAAATCTTTTGTAATAGTTAATGAATTGAGTACGAAATAACCTTCGGCAAGTGGTTTAAAAGCAAATTCAGGACTACTATACACTTGTTTATGTCCACGATCTGCCAAAGCCTGATCCAATACATGTACCCCTTTATAGTCTGCGATATTTGCAGAAGCCTCAAATGTATATACCACTTCCTGGCGGTAATAAGTTTTTGTACCGGTAATTTGTCCGGTTTTGTTTTTTATTGTTTCTATTCTTTCTTTTACTGAAACTGATTCAGGTAACAGGTCGCCTAATTTTACTTTAATGCTCAAATGTCCATCTTGGTTTAACTTTCGCCATCCTTGCAGAAGAACTGTTTTTTCCGGCGACATATTTTGCAAAAATGATTGCATCATTCTTGTACCTTCTACTTGTACATTGTAGGTGCGGTAGGTACTATCAAGTCGCAATTTTGGAAGTGAACGGTATTGTACTGTAAACTTATAACGATCAAGGTCCACAGATTTTTGAGCTACTAAGGCAAGCGGAAATAAGAAAAGGAAGGATATGTATCGTTTTTTCATAGACTCGGGTTTTTATCTTTATACTAACGACAAATTTCAGTAAATGTTTTTACAGATACAACTGGATTGTCCTAAGTATTTTTCCACCCTCTTAGTAGTATTTAAACAGTATTATCTTGTATGATGTGTATTGAAGAAAGAGAATAAAAAAGTTTTAAATAATTTTTATCTTTTTGTTCATTTCAGGTTATTCAATTCTGAATCAAAAGAAAGTTTGTAAAGATTTATTTCGCAGATCAACAAATTCGTAATCGGGCTTGCTCTATTTTAATATTGTATCGGATCGTATCCCAATACTCCTTGCCATAATCCACAAATATTTCGCTGCCCGCTTCTATATTTTTTTTTGCTACAATAAAAACGCTTAAACCAATTTCTTTATACTCTGCATTATTCAAAATGCCTTTTACTTTTTTTAATCCTCTTGCATCGTTAGCATACCGGGCTAAAGACAGCGGATGTGGGCGGGCATCAATCACATAGTTTCTTTTTACATAATAGATATAGCCATTTTCACCTTCGGTATGATCTACATCCTTCCAGGTTGTAATCGTACCCTTGTATTCAACTATCGCATTTCCTTTTGCAATATAATTTTTTGTAAAAAGCCCTTTACCGGCAGCGGGTAAAGTAGATCGTTTAATGATTAATTTATTCTTAAGTATTATCATGGGGCGGCGAAGATAGGGGGTTGTAGGGGATGTCAAAGCAGGATTTGAATAATTATAATCAATCAATATCTCCAAGTCCAAAACGGTTGCCAATTTTTAAAAAAGCAAAGGCAGATTTTTTTTCAATTCCCTTTTTTTTATAACTCAAAATTAATATATGCCATATTCCTTCCGATTCTTTTTCGGTAAAGTATTTTACAATTGTATAACTGCTGTCCCGGTTCACGGATTCATTGATGCGGGTACAAACCTGATCTACTCCTTTTTTATCTTCCTCATTAAGATAGTTTGCAAATGATTTCCATTTCCTTTTTTCATCATTACCACGATAAATGATATAAGGAGCTGCTTTGTAAAAAATGCCAAGTTTCGTTGTATTTGAATCTGCAAAATCGACATTTTTACAAATAGCAAGCAAGGACTTTACTATTTTAGCTAATGCTGTCGAATCAGCTTTCTTATCCTGGGCCTTTGCAAATGAAAAAAGAAAAACAGCATTAAGAAGTAGAATTATTTTTTTTGATTTCATGAAATACATTTTTTAATTAATTATAAAAAAAATAATACTTTATTTCGCAACAGCCATTTTTACTTTCTTGTTTTTTATTTTTTCATCTTTAATCGATTGTAATACACCTCCGATTTTTATTTTTTTTATGGCTACAAAGGAAAAAAAGTCTTTCACTTCTATCAAACCGATATCTTCTTTTTTTAATTGTCCCTTATTGGATAAAAAACCAACGATATCAATTTTATTCACCTTATCTTTTTTTCCTGCGGCTATAAATAAAGTTGACCATTGTGGTTTTTCCGGCAGGGTTATCGTTTTCGGTAGTTCTATTTTTTCTGCATCTGCATTTATATAATCCGGCAATTTTTCTTCGGGTGATAAAATAAGAATGGCGGTACCACTTGCATCCATCCGGGCAGTTCTTCCATTGCGATGTGTAAAAATATCTTCGCTGCCAGGTAAATGATAATGGATGATGTAACGGATATTGGCAATATCCAATCCGCGGGATGCAAGGTCAGTAGTAACTAATATATTGGAAGTTCCATTTCTGAATTTACATAATGCAGCATCTCTTTCCTGTTGTTCCAATGCACCATGATAAAATACATTGAGAATATCTTTTTCTTTCAACCAATTACTGGTTCGCTCTACTGACTCACGATGATTGCAAAAAATAATTGTGGATCGATTGCCCAGCATGCAAATCAGCCGAAACAATGTTTCTAATTTATCTTTACCATCACTTAATAAAATTTTTACGGCAAGACCCGTATCCTGATCCTTATCATTTAAAAAATTTAATCGTATCGTGTTTTCTAAACCAATGAAGGCAGGAATTTCTATTGCTTCAGTTGCAGAGGTTAAGATTCTTTT
>JANOFP010000424.1:0-4817 GCA_031413675.1 Bacteroidota bacterium | reverse complement strand
TAATTGCATGCTTTGCAGAAAAGCATCAATCAGTTTATGATCAATTTGATATTGGTTTACCGTTTTTTGAAAACTGTTCAGGATAGGATTCAGACTGATGCCCCTTTCAATTGCAATGTATGTTTCATTTTTAAACTCGCTTAAAAGTTGCTCTTTGTTATGCTCATGAAATGTATCGACAATTTCATCTGCAAAACGTACAAAGCCATAGATATTATAAATAGGCTGACGTAAATCTTTATGCAGCAGTTTTATTGCCGAAGCAAAAGAAGTACTATACCGCTTTGTAGTAATCCGGCTGCACTCTTCACTCACTTTATTAAATAATTCTATCATAAAATATAATTATCAATATTAATTAAATTCTTTTAATACTTCATTTGCCACCACTTCTCCACTTATCAAACAAGGCGGAACCCCTGGGCCCGGTACTGTCAACTGACCTGTATAAAAAAGATTTTTTACTTTTTTACTTTTACATGTTGGTTTAAATATCGCCGTTTGCAGTAATGTGTTTGCCAATCCATATGCATTGCCCCGATACGAATTATAATCAACTGCGAAATCAGATACTGCGTAGGATTTTTTATACACAACAGAATTTAAAATTGATTCGCCAGTATGCTGCTCCATTCGTTTTACTATTTTCTGAAAATATTTTTCCCGTAACTCTTCTACATCATTTTGCAAGCCGGCCGCAACCGGAATCAAAAAGACAATCGCCTCGCCACCTAGCGGAGCAACTGAATTGTCAGTAACTGAATTTACACTTACATAAAACATTGGATTGCTGGGCCATTCTTTAGTTGAATAAATTTCAGTTGCATGCTTTTCAAAAGGCACATCAAAGAACAACGAATGATGTAATACGTTTTTAAGTTTTTTATTTAACCCCACATAATACATCAAACAGGAGGGTGCCATTGTTTTATTACTCCAATATTTTTCTGAATAGCTTCTGTATTTCTCTTCAAGTAATTTTGTTTCTGTAAAATGATAATCTGCCGCACTTATAATTACATCAGCTTCATAATCCTTTTTATCGGTTACAATTTTCCTTACTGAATTATTTTCAATAACAAGCTGATTTACATTTTCATTAAACTGAAATTTTACTCCTTTTTCCAACGCAAGTTTATACATGCCTTCCACTACACTATACATTCCGCCATGGGGATACCATGTCCCTAATTTAATATCAGCATAATTCATCAGGCTATATAATGCCGGTGTATTTTCAGGTAAAGCACCCAGAAACAAAACCGGAAATTCCATCAACTGTCTCAGGTGTGGATGTTTAAAATATTTATGGATATGTTTTTTAATAGAATTAAAAACATCCAATCTGAAAATACCTTTGATAATGTTCCAGTCAAAGAACTCGGTAACTGAACGACCGGGTTTATGAACAAGCTTATTTATTCCTGTTTCATATTTATAAAAAGCTTCTTTAAGATATTTATCTAATTGCTCAGCACTTCCGGGCTCAATGTTTTCAAATACAGATTTCAATTTTTCATAGGATGCAGGAATATCCGTTTGATTTTTATCCCAGTAAATACGATAAGACGGATCAAGTCTCTTCAGTTGATAGTAATCTGACACTTTTTTACCAAATGAATTAAAATATCTTTCAAACACATCGGGCATCCAGTACCAGGATGGACCCATATCAAAAGTAAATCCATTTTCTTTTAATTGCCTTGCCCTACCCCCGGCGGTTTTATTTTTTTCTATTATAGTTACATCCCATCCTGGATTTGCCATAAATGTAGCAGCAGATAAACCTGCAAAGCCACTTCCAATTATTATAACTTTTTTATTCAATGAATAATTTTCTTTAGTTAAGTTGAATTTGTTCTTTCAGCAATTTACGGGCAAAATGGATACGGCTCTTTATGGTTCCAAGAGGTTCGTTCATTGCCAATGCTATTTCATGATATTTATATCCTTCAAAATAAAGTTTAAACGGCCGGTTAAATATTTCAGGCAATTCCTGAACTCTTTTCCGTATTTCTTTTAAACCAATATTTGCCTCCACATTATTTTCAGAAGAACTGTGGTTATTGAATACTTTGAACTCCTCAGTAAAATCAAAAGAAACAACATTTCGTTTAACTTTTCTACGATAATCGTTAATAAAAATATTTCGCATTATTGTGTATAACCAGGCCTTAATATTCGTTCCTGCACTATATTTTTCACGATTTGCAATAGCCTTGTAAAGTGTCTCCTGGCATAGATCTTTGGCATTCTCGCTGTCTTTTGTAAGGCTGATAGCAAATGGTTTCAACGATTCTGAATGTTCCAGTACCAGGTAATTAAATTCTGCTGTTGACATAATAATTTGTTTAACTATTTATGTACAAAATTAAACAGAATATTATATGGGTTAAATTTCTTGTTTAAGAAACAGGCAAATAATTCGAAATATGATAAACAATAAATCAGGATTGAACTGAAGAAATGTATTCCATAACCTGGCTTAAAGATTTCTTGAAATGAAATGATTCGGGAATTTGTTTTTTGTACTGTTGGGTAATATAGCCAGAGATAATGACCGGAGTTTTTAAAGTATGTATTTTCAACATCTGCATATACTTTTCTAAATTGAACTTGGATGACGTGGAGCTCAGATGAATATAAATTATATCCGGTGACAGGTTTTTAATTACAAAGGCGGCATCTTTTAAAGGGATATTGGCACCCAGATAATAAACTTTTGCCCCCCGGGATTTTAATAAATAATAAACGAACAGCAGCCCCAATTCGTGATGCTCGGATTCAGGCAAAAACAATAAAAATGATTTATTCATTTGATAATGGGAATGAGTACACTCAATTCCATTAATCAGTTTGCTGCGGATTATATTGGATACAAGACGCTCCTGCGCCGGATTGATATTATTTGTAAGCCAGAGAATCCCAATCCTTTCCAAAAAAGGAAAAATGAGTTGTGTTATTGTTTTTTCTATCCCCCGTGAAAGTATATAACTGTCAATTTGTTTCTCAAATTCTTCCAGCTGCATAGATGATAAATTCGCAATTAAATCGTTTACTACCCGGTCCCGCTGAGCATCCGTATCATTCAGAGAAAGTATTTTTTCCAGGATCTCAACTTCAGACATTTTACTGATGTGAGAAATTTTAAACCCATTTTTATTGAGCAGTGAAATATTAAGAATATGCCGTAACTCATCCGAAGAATAACGGCGGATATTTGTATCGGTACGTGATGGTTTAATTAATGCATAACGCTGCTCCCAGATACGTATCGTATGGGCTTTTATTCCTGAAATTGTTTCGAGATCTTTAATTGTAAAACTGTCCATATTCGCAATAACAAAGAAAAAACAGAATTGTTTAACCTTATTTAATCAAAATTAAACCAAATGAGGGTTAATTAATTTTCCGGAATCGAATAGCTTGTGCAGAAACGGAGAAATTGAAGGATTGGATAAAGCTTCTATATGACGAAAATGATGCAGATCAGAACCGACGAAATTATAGTAGCCTTTTTTCAAAAGATGTTGTGCAAGATTGTTGGCAGATTTGCCATAATAGCCAGACAGAGAATTAATGTTTAATTGAAAATAATGCCCCGCATCTTTCAGCTCGTCATAAAAATCTTTAGCATGTTCAAGATAAATATACCGCTCCGGATGAGCGATAATGGGTTGATAACCCTGCATAGTAAGCTCAAATAATATATCCTTTAAATCAAATGGAGGATTGGCTAACGAAAACTCCACCAACACCATGTTTTCATGTACCGTAAGCAATTTTTCTTTTTGCGAAAGCAATTGCTCAACATGTTCATCCAAAAAATATTCTGCAGCTGCATTTATCTCTACATCAATCTTTTCATTTTTTACAGCAGCACGAAGTAGTTCCAGTTTTTCATTAATTATTTCAGGAGTATTTTTATACATAGCCCACATGATATGGGGTGTGGTAATAAATTTTTTAAACCCCAGCTTCATCATTCGCCGTATGAGTTCCAGTGAAGTTTGCAGGTCAGGTGACCCGTCATCAATTCCAGGCAACAGGTGCGAATGCATATCTGTACCCACTATGCTATAGTCTGGAATTGATGATGATTTGGAAAATAATTTAAACATGAGATTTATTGAATCAAAATTACAATGAATTTTGTTTTCAAAAATTTCTTTTGGGTAATGATGGGAAAACTTTATGTACGAGTTCACTTTTAGAAAAAATCAAATGCCATGCCGTTAAAAAGAGAATCATAAAGTCGGTATAAAAGGAAATATTTTTTTGATACCATTGTTCTAATCTTCCTTTGTATTCAAAAATTTGACGATAAGCCTGCTGAATATCTTTACTGTCTGAAATTATTTTTTCTTCATCCCTGAAAATAACGGAGCCAATACCTGTAATTCCCGGCGGGGTATTATAAACCACAGCTTTTATTTCATCTGCATATAAATCAAAACTTTTATTCATCAAAGGCCTGGCACCCACAAAACTCATATCGCCCATCAATACATTAATGATTTGAGGAAGTTCATTAATTTTTGTAATACGGAGGAGCTTTCCCATTTTAGTTACCCTCGGATCATTGCGTAATGTAATTTCTCCTGTACCGATATTGGGGCTGTTCTTCATCATAGTTGCAAACTTCCAGATTTCAAATTCTTTGTTCTTAAACCCAATTCTTTTTTGAAAGAAAAAAACCTCATGCTCTCCAGTGAGTTTTAAAAGTAAAATGATAGGCAGGAGTACCGGGGAAAGAATAATTAAGGCAATAAGGGAAAATATAAAATCAAAAAAACGTTTAAGGATAAGATACATAG
>JANOFP010000423.1:0-1774 GCA_031413675.1 Bacteroidota bacterium | reverse complement strand
CATGAGTACAAGGTTAAGAAGAAGATCTGCTGTATCATTTATCAGTTTCGGAAGAAGGCCAGATAACCTCTTCAGGAAAGCTGATAATTCATTTTCAGTAATAAATGTGAAGCCAGTTTTTTGCTGTAAATCGGCCATTGCTTTTTTGGCTGTATTAATCATCAACGCCGGGTCATCCAAAAACTGCTGTATTTTTGGACCTAATAAAATAACGATTACATAAATGACCAGGCATAGCAGAAATACATATCCTAAAAGAAACAACCCTGCCGTCCATCCTTTTCTCCATTTGCGGTGATAAACCAATTGAAAATAACTACCTCGTGAAAGTATATAAAGGGTTAATGCACCTAAAAGTCCGGGAAGAAAAATATGCAATTGTGTTATGGATATTAAAATCAATACTATCAGCAGTGACAATATCAGTATTTGTTTAATCTGGTTGTTAAAGCCGGGCATTTTTTAAGAGGAAACAATTGAACCTAACTGAAAAAATAGGGTATTTTAATTAGATTGGTATTATTTTACAATTTTATTTTTTATGAAATACCGGTTTTAGTTTTTCAATCAGTTTTTCAACGCCCCGATGTATGGAAGATTCTATTTTCTCATCTGCAATTTTAGTGAACTTTCTGCTAAGTAAACCTGCCCCATAGCCTAAGGCATCTGAAAGCAAATCTCCTGTTGATGATTTGGCAAATGTTTTTTCCGTTAATTTTTCTTTTATAAAACTTACCGGATTCAGATGTTGTTTCAGTTCATTCCAGTTGTTGCGGATTTTTTTTTCCTGTTCCAGTTGCCGGATACGAAGCTCCATTTTTTTAATTTCAAAATCAGTAATATGTTTACTCTTTTTCATTTTTACTTTCGTTGTCAAATAAGGTTTTCAACAGCATATTCATAAGTGGTTTGCCGAGCAATTTATCTTTAGCCATCCACATTATTATCCCCAACAGTAAACTGATAAAAGCCATAATTAAAAAGCCCAGCCACATATTATCCAACCATTGACCAAGGGCTATGGCTCCAGCCACACAAAGCAATACAATAAAAAGAAAAAACACCAGAGCTACCATTAAAATCATAATTGCATAGGTTACTATTTTTGATAACTTTTCTGCAATAGACAATTTTGCCTGTGCAACCCTGGTGTTGATATACTCTTTTAACTCACTAACAAGGGATTCAGCTTTTTTAAATGTTTCTGTCATTGTAATTAAGTTCTAAAACAAATTTCAGGAAAATTCTTCAACTTTATCATTTACCCGGTTTAGTTGTTCATCAAATTTTTCCTTTCCAACTTTCAGATTGTGTTTGAATTTGTCAGCCATTTTTTTGCTGGTATCGGCAATTTTGTGTCTTGTCTCTGAGCCTTTATCCGGCGCAAATAAGATACCAAGCACACCACCAATTACAAATCCAACTCCCAATGCAATGAGCACTTTAGATGTATTTTCCATAGTTGTCGTTTTAAGAATGAATAATATGTAACTGTCAACCAAATTTACCAAAAATTAGTTCTGTAAAAAACTGAGTTTGTTCATGCCTTTGAATGATAGTAATCAATCGAGCAAGCGCTGTGGCAGGCCCATAAAACCATTCATCATTTTTATTTCTGATGTATGAATTTTAATTTACATATGAATAATTGAAAAGTTATTACATTGCGGTTTGCAGACCTATGCATATCTTTTTTTATTTAATACCTAAAAATTTATAATGAAACGAATTTTAATCCTATTTGTTTGTAGTGTAATTTTTTTAAATACAAATG
>JANOFP010000422.1:0-2377 GCA_031413675.1 Bacteroidota bacterium | reverse complement strand
CATAAGCCTCCATTCCAACTGCATTTTGCACCTGCCGGTCAATACCGAATATCCACAGGGGTTTAATGATCAGGTTAAGAATAATCAGCAATCCAAGTGAGGAGTAAAAGCGGGAAGGTTCTTTCATGTATCAGTTTCTTTGTAAGTCTCTTTCAGTGAGTTAGCGTTTACATCACTTTCACATTTCGGTTAAAGCTTTCTTCCAGCGAAATAAAAGTTTCTGTCCTTTCAATACCTTTTATTTTTTGCAACTGATCATGCAAAACCGACCGGAGTTCTGAAATATCTTTACAAACGATCTCGGCAAACATGCTGTAGTTACCAGTAGTATAATTGAGCCGCACGATCTCCGGCATTTTCTGTAAATCTTTTGCTACTGCATCATACAGTGAACTTTCCTTCAGGTAAATTCCGATAAAAGCTATCACATCATATCCCAGTTTTTTCAGATCTGCTTTCAGTCTTGTACCTTTAACCACTCCCGCCTCCTGTAGTTTTTTGATACGAACATGAATAGTGCCGCCGGACACAAATAATTTTTTGCCCAGGTCAGCATACGATATCTCTGCATTCTCCATCATGTGGTGGATGATCTCCAGGTCTAGTTTGTCAAGATTTAATTTAGTTGCCATTTTATAAGTTGATTTTTGATATTATTCATAATAATTATCAAATATTTGAATAATTTCTATACTTTCAAAATATTTATTAGAAAATTTGGAGTAAACAGCCCTGCCGGCCTATATTTGTTCTATCAAGTTCTTAAAATAACAAGACATACACTGTGGGGTGATGAAATTGCGAAAGCATGGCAGACATGCCCTCTTGTCTCGGGGGTGGGGAAAACAGGATAAACGTAGCATAGAGCCGTTTGGGTAGCAATACCTGGGCGACCGGGGTCGACCACCGAACTTTGTACTACAGCTAACTGCCCCGTGGAGGTTCGATCCCTCCCCCTACAGCAGCAGTTTTTCTCATGTATTTACAAGCTTTCGTTTTCACGAAGGCTTTTTTGTTATTGCGAATTTTTTTTGTTGAAGCCCTATTCTTTGTCTTAGCGGCGAAATATAGTATTTCATCGAAATTGATGACCCGATTAAAGACTTCCTGTTATTTTTGCCGCAAAATCTACCACATGAGAAAACTTGGATTCGCTTTGTTTGTCCTTATCAGTATTTCCGGCATGGCCCAGGATCAAACCGTAAAAGACCTGCAGGCAGAGTCTGGTAAGGCCATTAAAAAAGATGCCGCAGATACCGCACAAAAAATATGGAAAAAGGGCGGTCTTTACGGCATCAATATATCACAAGGCTCCTTAAGTAACTGGGCTGCCGGCGGGGATGACTTCTCTCTCTCAGTCAATTCACTTCTAAGCCTTTTTGCTTTTTATAAAAAAGATAAACACAGCTGGGATAATACATTTGATTTTAGCCTCGGCTATGTAAATACGACCAGCCTGGGTAGCCGCAAGAACGATGACCGCTTTGACATTTTATCAAAATATGGATATGCTTTATCCCCTAAATTAAATATTGCCGGGTTAGTTAATTTGCGTTCGCAATTATTCAAAGGTTATACCTATTCGAATAGTGTAAAAACTTTTTCTTCGGCCTTTATGGCCCCGGGCTACCTGCTATTCAGTCCTGGTCTGGATTATAAACCAACAAAAAATCTATCCCTCTTCTTTTCGCCGTTAACAGCCCGTTGGGTAATAGTAAGAGATACAGCACTGTCCAATAAAGGGCTTTACGGAGTTACGCCAGGCAAAAAAAGTAATCTTGAGTTTGGCGCCTTTGCCACCATCAACTACCTGAAAGAATTTAATAAATTTATTACCTATAAAGCCCGGCTGGATCTTTTTTTCTAATTACAGAAGAAAGCCGGGAAATATTGATCTGTTCATGTCAAACATTCTAAACGCCAAATTAGGTAAGTCGTTTGCTGTTTCCTGGAGTTTGGATTTTATTTATGATGATGATGTAAAACTGTTTGGCCCCAACAAAACAGCCCCGGGACTACAGGTAAAATCATTGGTTGGTATTGGTATACTGATTAAATTTTAATACCCCATATTTTTTTACATACATTACCCCGGTCAGATTGCCGGGGTATTTTTTTTATCGCATTCCTATCTTTGCCGTTCATGGCGCAAAAAAAATTACAACGTTTCGCAGAGCTGAATACCTTTTATAATGTCTTGCAGTTTCCCAAAGACGTAGCAGGAAAATGGAAATCATTTTTCAAAAATGAAAACCCTGTTACACTGGAACTGGCCTGTGGTAAAGGAGAGTATGCTACCGGGCTTGGTCAGTTATATCCACAGCGAAATTTTATTGGCGTCGACCTGAAAGGCAACCGTATCTGGGTGGGAGCAAAA
>JANOFP010000421.1:0-8797 GCA_031413675.1 Bacteroidota bacterium | reverse complement strand
GATGGAACAGCAACACAGGTAAGCGGAACGTTTGTTACTACACCGGTTGCAAACCAGGTAAATAATCTTACAATAAGTAATACTGCGGGTAAATTCACAACTGGTGTCTCATTGCAACAGGCAATTGCAGTAGCTGGTGTCTGTACATTTAATGTGGGAGCATTGACAACTACAAGTGTTTTGCTTCTTACAATAAATGATAACGCAACAGCAGTTGGTGCAAACAACAACGTACTACCTTCTTTTGCGAATGGTCCGGTAAGAAAAATTGGAAATGATGCATTTACTTTTCCTGTTGGTAAGGTAACTGTATCGTATGCTGCTTACAGATATTGTATCATTTCAGCCCCTGCACTTACTACAGACGCTTTTACCGGAGAGTTTATGAGAGCTCCTGCAACATTGCTTGGACCAATTACAGACCCTTTAATCTACGCAGTAAGTTATTGTGAATACTGGATAATAGATAGAACAACTGGCACATCGAATGTAGATATTACTTTAACCTGGAGTAGTTTATATAGCAGTTGTAATGCGATTACATATGTAAACGATTTTACACAAATCGCTATTGCACATTTTAATGGCACTTCTTGGAATACACATGGCGGCGCATATAATCTTGGCAGTACAAATTCGGATGGCACGGTTACCTGGCCAGGTGTTTCAGTATTCAGTCCATTTAGTTTAACAACACTTAGTCCGTTTACAAACCCACTTCCAATAAAACTAACTTCCATCAATGCGTATAAAATACAAGGTGGTAATAAAGTGGAGTGGAGCAATCTTACAGAGCAAGGTGTAAATATTTATGAATTGGAAAAATCGGCTGATGGCAGAACATTTGATGTAGTAAATGCACAACAGGCTAAAAAGAATAATGGTAGCAAAGCAGATTATAACTGGATTGATGTAAACCCTTTTTCTTCGATCACCTACTATCGCATCCGTGCAATAGAAAGAACAGGTAATGTATTGTACAGCCCGGTTGTAAAAGTGCAGACAGGCGGAAATATAAAAGATGGATTTATAGTTTATCCTAACCCGGTTATTGCAAAACAATTTACGGTACAATTAAGCAGCCCGGCAGGTTTATATAAAATAAAACTGATTAATAATTTTGGACAGGAAATAATGAGTACGCAATGGCAACACCTCGGTGGTTCGGCTTCTAAAACAATTGAGTTAAATCCTTCGGTGAGTGCAGGTATTTATCATTTACAGATAACAGGTGGCAATCAAATAATGCAAACAAAAATTTTGATACAATAACAGGGCTATGTATTTTTTTTGAAAAGAGGAGTTGAGAGGCTCCTCTTTTTTTATGCTCCTAATTAAAAAAAACATCGCCTACTCAGAGTTTGAACTATCCAATTAAAAATAACATCACTTACTCAGAGTCTTGTCATGCCGAGGCTTTGCGAGGCATCTCTGAGTCATCGAACTTGGAAAGGCTTTGCTATTAAAAGCGAATCAATTAATCATTACCTCAAGAGATTCCTCGCAGAGCCTCGGAATGACAAACATTATCAAAATAAAATAACATCACTTTATCAGAGACTATACTCCCTAATAAATAAAGCAACATCACCTAATCAGACTCTTGTCTTGTCGAGGCTTTGAAAAAAAAGAAAAATATCAACCCCTCAGACTCTTGTCCTGCCGAGGGTTTGCGAGGCATCTCACAGAAATCGAATAAAGAAAGCCTTTATTCATAATACGACTCAAATATTCATTACCTCAAGAGATTCCTCGCAGAGCCTCGGAATGACAAACATTATCAAAATAAAATAACATCACTTTATCAGAGACTATACTCCCTAATAAATAAAGCAACATCACCTAATCAGACTCTTGTCTTGCCGAGTCCGCCAACGGCGGAGAGGCATCTCAAACAAATTGAGTAAAGAAAAACTTTATTCATCAAGCGAATCAAATAATCATTACCTCAAGAGATTCCTCTCCGCAGATGGCGGACTCAGGAATTGACAAATAGCATTAAAATAAAAGAAACATCGCCTACTCAGAGTCAAGGAATGACAACCTTAAAACAGAAAAGACATTATGGGATTCAAATTAAAATCGTTTAGTGTTCTCTTTCGGAGGCCAATGAATACAAAAACTATTGTTCAAAAAAATCCAATCCGGATTTTTTATTTTAATAAGATCTTCTTTTTTCTTCCGCGTCCATCCTTTCAATTCTTTTTCTCTTGCAATGGCTTCTTTGATATATTGAAACTCTTCATAGTAAATTAAATTATAGCAAAAATATTTTCCGGCAAATGTTTCAGGCTTCCCTCTGTTGAAATAATGTTCTCCTAATCTTGATTCAAGGTTATTAGTTACCCCGGTGTACAAAACTGTTTTTTCTGGGTTAGTATTGATGTAAACAAAATAAAGATGTTTATTTATTATAATCATCGTTTAGATATTGTAGAGTTTAAGTTAGTTTATTCTTTTGTGAATGGAATGACAAATAGCATGAAATAAAATAACATTGCTTTTATCAGAGTCTAAACTATCTAAATAAAAGAAACATCGCCTACTCAGACTCTTGTCTTGCCGAGGCTTTGCGAGGCATCTCTGAGGCATCGAACTTGGAAAGGCTTTACTATTAAAAGCGACTCAAATAATCATTGGCTCAAGAGATTCCTCTCCGCCGATGGCGGACTCAGGAATGACAACCCTGAAAACTGAAAGACATTATAAAATTAAAACTCCTCAACTCTGAAAAAACAGAAAATCATCAACCCCTCAGACTCTTGTCTTGCCGAGTCCGCCAACGGCGGAGAGGCATCTCAAGCAAATTGAGTAAATAAAAACTTTCTTCATAAAGCGAATCAAATAATCTTTACCTCAAGAGATTCCTCGCAGAGCCTCGGAATGACAAACATCATTGAAATACATTAACACCGCTTACTCAGAGTTTGAACTATCCAATTAAAAAAAAATATCACTTACTCAGAACCCCGGATGACAAACACTATAAAATAAAGTTACTACTACTCGTAAGAGTCATGTATGACTGGGCTAATAAATAAACTCAAACAACCGCCTTTCTGATTTTTACTAATTGCTCCAACAAATTTTCGAGTAAATCCAATGGTAGCATATTCGCTCCATCGCTTTTTGCATCCGCGGGATTGGGATGAGTTTCTATAAACAATCCATCAGCACCGGCAGCTATGCCAGCTTTTGAAATGGTGCCAATCATTAGCGGATTGCCTCCTGTAATTCCTGTTGATTGATTGGGTTTTTGTAAGGAGTGAGTACAATCCATTACAACCGGAGCAAATCGTTTCATGATGGGTATATTCCGGTAATCAACAACAAGATCCTGGTAACCGAATGTTGTTCCTCTTTCGGTAAGCAAAATATTCCGATTGCCGGCAGCATGAATTTTGTTTACGGCAAATTGCATTGCTTCTCCACTTAAAAACTGTCCTTTTTTTACATTCACTATTTTCCCGGTTTCAGCAGCAGCAATTAATAAATCTGTCTGGCAGCAGAGAAAAGCAGGAATTTGTAGTATATCAACATATTTGGCAGCACTTGCGGCTTCCAATGCTGTATGTATATCAGTTGTTGCGGGTAAGGAATAATGCTGTCTTACTTTACCAATCATCATCAATGCTGCATCATCACCTAAACCGGTAAAGGAAGAAGCAGATGTTCTGTTAGCTTTACGATACGAGGCCTTAAAAATATACGGGATACCAAGTCTTTTGCAAATGCCGGAAACTTTTTCAGCAATTTCAAAAACCATTTCCTCACTTTCCACCACGCAGGGTCCGGCAATGAGAAAGAAATTTTTTTCATCGTACGATTGATTGACGAATAAATCTTTGAGCATTTTTTCCATAGGAGCAAAGATAAGCTCGTTTTGAGTTAGAATATTTTATGGGCAAAGACCGGCTTTGCGGCTTATGCTTTAAAACTTAGCGACTTTGCGTGGAGATTTTTTTTATTTCATGCAAACCTGCATACCGGCAGGCAGTGAAGCAAAGGGAACCGCAAAGTTCGCTAATTATAAAATATCAAATACGAACTACTTCTTCAATCAAAGCTTCTCGTTACATTTGTTGGTATGATAAAAGAAAAAATCCTCGTAATCGGTGCCTCTGGACAAATTGGAGTGGAGCTTACACTTGCACTTAGAAAAATTTATGGAAATGCGAATGTAGTAGCAAGCGATCTGCGGGAACAAAATCCATTGCTCGAAGGAACCGGTCCTTATGTTTCGCTGGATGTGATGAATAAAGAAATGCTGCATGTGCAGGTGATACGTCAAAATTTTACACAGATTTATTTATTAGCAGCTATCCTTTCGGCTACGGGAGAAAAAAATCCAAATCTTGCGTGGAATCTGAACATGAGTGGATTATTAAATGTGTTGGATATAGCAAGAGAAGAAAAAATTAAAAAAGTTTACTGGCCCAGTTCTATTGCCGTATTTGGTCCTACATCGCCAAAAAAGAATTGCCCGCAGCAAACAATCATAGAACCGATAACAGTCTATGGCATCAGTAAATATGCCGGTGAGTTTTGGTGCAATTATTATCATCATCGTTTTGGAGTTGATATAAGAAGCCTTCGTTATCCCGGTTTGATTTCTTATAAATCGGCACCCGGTGGCGGCACAACAGATTATGCGATTGAAATTTTTCATGAAGCATTGGAAGAAAAAAGTTATGAATGTTTTTTAACGGAAGACACGTACCTGCCCATGATGTATATGCCCGATGCCATTCGTGCAACAATCGAATTGATGGAAGCACCTGCTTCAGCAATTTCCATCCGCACTTCATATAATTTATCGGGTATGAGTTTTTCACCAAAAGAAATAACAGCTGAAATAAAAAACCATATCCCGGATTTTACTGTTTCTTATAAACCCGATTACCGGCAGCAGATAGCCAACAGCTGGCCGCAGAGCATAGATGATTCCGTGGCAAGAAAAGACTGGGGCTGGAAGGAAGAATATGATTTGGCTGCAATGACTACGGATATGATTAAAAATTTATCATAATAAATTAAATGAAAATAATACACGTTTTTGTTCTTAGCATCTTTCAAATTTTTTTTGCAAATGCACAGCCCGTTCTTAAACCGGGCATGTACCGGTCAGTATTATACCGTCAAGATAAAAAAGAAGTTGTTTTTAATTTGGAAGTAAAACAGGTAAACAATCAGTTTCAATTCAATATTATTAATGCTGCAGAAAAAATTCTATTAAAAGATATAGAGATAAAAAATGATTCGGTTAATTTTAAAATGCCGGTATTTGAATCTGAATTTAAAACACAGATACAAGCCGATGGCTCTTTAAAAGGTACCTGGTTTAAAGGAACAGCAGATAAAACCCAGCAATGGCCCTTTGTTGCATTGCTATGGAAAAAAAGATTTGAACCAGATCAGGGCAAAGCAAAAAATAATATAAGTGGAAGATGGGAAGTAACAATTACAAGAGCAAACGGAACGCTGCGTTATGCAACCGCTGAGTTTATTCAAAAAGGAAATAATCTTACCGGAACATTTTTAACCCCATCGGGAGATTACCGATACCTGCAGGGTATTGTAACCGGAAATAAATTATTACTCTCCACTTTTGATGGTGCTCATGCCTATACATTTTCAGCAACAATAGTAGGAGCAACAAAGATCATTGATGGATTTTTTGGTTCGGGTATAGCTGGCGTAGAAACCTGGGTGGCCTTAAAAAATAAGAATGCTTTACTTCCGGAATCGGCAGCACCTCAATTAAAAGAGGGATTTACAAATCTTGATTTTAGTTTTAATGATTTAGATGGGAATACAATTTCAATAACCGATGATCGGTTTAAAAATAAAGCAGTTATTATTCAGATCATGGGCAGTTGGTGCCCCAACTGTTTAGACGAAACAAAATTTTTAAGTGATTATTACAATAAAAATAAAAGCAGGGGAATAGAAGTAATCGCATTGGCTTATGAATACAGTACGGATTTAGATCGTTCAAAAAAAAGTTTAAAAAAATTTCAGCAATTGTTTAATGTGCAATACCCGATGCTGATAACAGGAGCTACAGCAAATGATTCACTGAAAACAGAAAAAACATTGCCACAGATTACGCCAATCAAAGTATTTCCCTCTACAATTTATATTAATAAAAAAGGAAACGTTTATAAAATTCATTCTGGGTTTTATGGCCCTGGTGCTGGAAAATATTTTGAAGAATATAAAAAGGAATTCTATGCAACTATTGATCAATTGTTGAAGGATTGAGAACTCCGGTTCAATGACTGCCTGCTGCCGGTTGCTGACTGACTAATACAGTTTCCCATCTTCAAAATTTAACTGGAAAAATAAATGATAGGCTTTTCCAAAATCTTTAATGATATCATAGGATGATTGTCCAATCCTGGCTTCACTGGTGATAGATTTTTTTTTGGAATTTAATACAATCTGCTGCAGGTCGGCAAAAACAAACTGGTTATTAACGGGGATCAAGCGGATGAAAAAACCATTACCCGTATTGTAAAATAAATAACGGCCATCAAAAAATCCCCAATATTTATTTCCGGGTTCCAACATTCCATTTTTAATAATTCCTAAGTTGGCGGCCACTATATTTCTGTCATAATAATCTTTGTAGGGAATAATATCAATACTATCAGTGATAACTTTTTGGTTCATAAAATCATCGAAACTTGCAAACACGCCATAGTTGATTCGTTTTGGAAGATTCGCCTTTTTTTGTGTGATATAATTTTCCATCCGGGTTTCTGTAATCAATGATCCCGGATTTTCTTTTTCATCTATTTTTAATTTTGCAATTTCCAATAGCAGCAAATGCGTCATGGAATCAACTAATACCTTGTTAGTTATTTCTTCATTATAGAGTAATTCTATTTTTCCATTCATTCGTTTAACCGGGTAATAACTGGTGTCTTTTGCTGTGAAGTATTCAAATTTATATTCCAGTGCTGCAATCAGGTTTTTTTTCAAAAAACTAAATTTATTGTTTGAAAAATAAGTAATCCAGCAATGCTGTATCACAATAATTAGTTTTCTTTCCTGCGAGTTGTCCGTTTCTACACCATCAGCAAAAATAGTTTTAATCAAATCTGGCAATGAACCCTGCAGCTTTATTTCCTTCGGTGCATTTTTATAGACAGGCTTATATCCGAGTTTTGAAAAATCGAAACGGTTATCAATTATTTCAATTCTATAAACGGGTAATTTTGTTTTTGAAATAAATAATAACGAGGGTGTAAGCAATTCAGTTTGTAATGTATAGGGCGAAGGAGTATAAATTGCAGGATTACGTTGACAAAAAATTGTTATGGGTATCCCCCACATAAAAACTAAACATAAAAAAAAACGGTAACTTATCATACCATTTTATTATTTATATACTTTTCCATCTTTCATTATAAAAGCAATTTTTCCAAAAGCCTGGCTATTCATTAAAGGATCGCCATCTACAGCTATAATATCGGCAAGTTTGCCTTTTTCGATGCTTCCGAGTTTATCTTTTTCTCCTAAAAGTTCTGCTGCGTTTATGGTGGCCGATTTTATAACTTCCATTGCGGGCATACCGGCTTCAATCATATACGTAAATTCAAGCCAGTTTAATCCATGTTTATATACACCTGCATCAGTTCCAAAGGCAATTTTTACACCCGCCTTGAAAGCTTTTGTAAAAGTGCTTTTTAGTTGTGGTCCAATTTCTAAAGCTTTTGAAGTTACCATTGGCGGATAATAACCTGGAATTTTTGCAGAATCGGCAACTGATTGCCCGGCTGTAATTGTTGGTACATACCAGGTACCGTATTTTTTAAAAAGTTCAATTGCTTCATCATCCATCAAGGTGCCATGCTCAATTGAATTAACTCCTGCACGGATTGCCCGTTTCATACCTTCTGCACCATGTGCATGCACTGCTACTTTAAAACCATAATCTTTTGCCGTTTCAACAATTGCTTTAATTTCTTCTTCCGTAAACTGGGGGTTACTTCCACTTTTTGCAACGCTTAATACACCACCTGTAGCAGTTATTTTAATAAGGTCACTTCCATCTTTATAACGTTGTCTTACTGCCTGCCTGCATTCATCCGGGCCATTCGCTACACCTTGTACCGGTCCGGGGTCACCCATCAAATCTTTTCTGTAACCATTTGTTGGATCGGCATGACCGCCGGTAGTGGCAATCGCTTTTCCGGCAGTATAAATCCGGGGGCCTTTTATTAACCCTTTGTTGATGGCATTGCGAAGAGAAATATTTACACCGGAACCTCCGAGATCTCTAACCGTAGTAAATCCGGTCAGTAAAGTTGTTTCGGCAAAACGGACAGACATAAAAGCATAATCAGCCGGATTTAAAGTAAACCCATCACTATAACGGGTAGGACTCGTTTCTTGTTCCATATGAACATGCATATCAATCCAACCGGGCATTACCGTCTTTGTTTTTAAATCAATTGATTTTGAGCCAGCCGAAACAACAGTAAAGGCATTATCGATTGCTACAATTTTATTTCCCTCAACTACAATTGTCATATTCTTTTTTGGTACTTCGGAAACTGCATCTATTAATGTTCCGCACCAGATATATGTTTTTTGGGAGTATCCAAACAGTGTAATTGAAAGGGTTATATAAGCAAGCAGTATTTTTTTCATATAAAAATTGATTTGGATTTTAAAAATAGCCGGATTTTTCCACAATTTGTTATTTCAATTTTTACAGTAACATTATTTCTTTTAGTTTTGTATGACCTCCGTCCAGATAGCTATCTGGACTTCGATGGTCAGTATT
>JANOFP010000420.1:0-16173 GCA_031413675.1 Bacteroidota bacterium | reverse complement strand
GTAAACTGCCGCCTGAGCAGCAAAAGAAAGCAAGAAACTGGGGTATTTTATTAGCAATGGTAATGCGCCTTGGATTGCTGGCAGGCATATCTGTAATCATAAAATTAGACAATGAGCTTTTTACAGTATTTGAAAACAGTATAAGTGGAAAAGATTTGATACTGATTTTGGGAGGCCTGTTCTTGATTTATAAAAGTTCAAAAGAAGTTTATCACAAAATGGAAGGAGAGCCTGAAGACAAAGAAAAAAAGATTGGAAAAGCAACTTTAGGTAATATACTTGGGCAAATTATTTTATTAGATCTTGTTTTTTCAATTGACTCAATCATAACTGCGGTTGGCCTGGTTAAGGAAATATGGATTATGTACACAGCAGTGATTGTTACTGTTATTATCATGCTGGTAGCAGCAGCACCTATCAGTAATTTTGTAAATAAACATCCGGCCTTTAAAATTTTAGCGTTGAGTTTTTTACTATTGATTGGTTTTACTTTATTGATAGAAGGCTTTGATGTGCATGTGCCAAAAGGATATATCTATTTTGCAATGGCTTTTGCATTCCTGGTGGATGTGATACAAATGAAAGTAGCTGGTAAAAAATCACATCCGGTAAAATTGAATGAGCACTTTACGGAAGATGCAAAAAAGTAATGCTTATAAATTTAAAATAGAACTTACCACAACACCATTATTCCGTTGCATAATGGTGCTGTTATTTATCCTTCGCCCTTGTTGTAATGTTTGGTTGAAATAACCGCTTTCTATGGTTATTTTTTTATTCAGCTTAAATCCCAATAATAAAAAAATACGATTCTGATCGAAAATGTTTGTTCCAAGATTTTTTCCTGCACCAATAAAAATTTCATCTGCAGCAACGCCATACAATTGTTTAACGCCTTTTGTCCAAAATGGATATTGTGCCCTGAACTGGTAGCGAAATCGATGAAGAAAAATCCAGTCTTCTATTTCCCGTTTAGAAACTGTACCTGCTTTTACTTTACCCAGCCATCGCTGTTCGATACGAAAACGGTGAGTGAATAAAAATTTGTTTACCGGCTGTCGAAAACTAATTTGTTCATAGATGCGATTCTCAGGGAAAGTGCCGTTGGATGCAATCGGATAATCGCCATATGAATACGTTTCAATCCATCCATAACCAAGATGTGCGGTTACATTATCATTGAGTTTATAATTTGCGCCAATTCGAAGCAGACTCTGCTGCCAGTTTTTCAAACCATCTGTTCTTCGCCACTGGTATTCCAGGTGGAGGCTCCATTTTTTATTCAGGCTAACCGTATTAATCGATTGCAGCCAGTTGGTATTATTATAGTCATTCAACCGGTCGTTTTGGGAAAATACGGAACAAACAAAAAGTAAACAAGGAATAAAACATATTTTTCTCATATCAGGAAGAACGGAATGCTACCGGGTGATTTAATTTTTTTATGTGGACCATAGAAGATGCGCAACAAAATACGAAACGCAGATAACTCAATAAATATAAAACAAAGGGCCATCAGTATAATTAATACTATTTGATTGCTGTGCACATAGGTAAACAATACATCTATACCTATGAAGGCGGCCGTTAATGGAAAACCCAATATGCCCATGGCGGATACTAAAAATAAAAACCCGGTTGTATTTTGTTCATAAACATATCCATGAAAACGATTGAGCGAAATATCATTATCAACAGCCTTAATTTTTTGCAAACAATAATATCCCAGTAAAAATGCCAGCAATACACCACTGACATAAAAGATAATTTCCACCAGGTTGATATGTGATACATTAAATAATATAGCAGAAATAATGAACAAATGCCCGATGAGTAAATAAACCCATGCCTTTAATGCCGATTGACGGCAAGAAAAAGCAAAAAGAATAACCGACAAAGCAATACTCATTAAAATTATTGGCAACATTTGACCCGAAACAGGAATAATTGCCGGGTTGCTATAACCAATAATCAAAAGGACAACTCCTGCCAGCATCAGGATGCCGATAAATATCCCGGATTGTAAAAACTGGAACTGTTTTCCAATCCACTTAAACGGACTCCATACATAACGGAACATCATACTGTCTAAATTCCACTCTTTGACGTTGAGCATATATAATGTGGCTTTCAGTTTAGATACCTTTTTTTGTATTGGTGACACATAGTGGAAATATTGATGGTGTACCAGGTAGTTTAATACTGAAGGGGAAACCAGTAACTGGTAAGTTCTTAAAAATGCATTACCTGCAAAATGTATCAATACCAGCCAGTGAAAGCCTAAAGCAATTTCAATGAACATGATTCCTATTTGTGCAGCAGAGGAATAGGCAATTTGTGTTTTTACAGTTGGCTGTACTCTTGCAATTAAGGTGGCAACAATGGCAGTTAATGCACCTATAGTGATGATAGCAATTTTTGCCCATAGCATATCTTCCCAAAAAGGATGGGTACGCAGCAACAGGAAAACACCGATGTGAACACTTACCGATCCGTAAAAAATAGCAGAAGAAGCAGTAGGACCTTCCATGGCTCTGGGTAACCAACTTGTGAAAGGGAACTGTGCTGATTTAATAGCAGCCGGTAAAATCAACATGCAAACTATAAATATTGCCATGCCGGTTTGGTTGGTAGCAATTGCAATTTCTTTCGCTTCTCCCAACTGGGAAAAATTGATATTCTGATGGGTAAGGTGATGCATCATCCACATGGCTAGCATTAATGCCACATCACTGATGCGGTAATTGGTTACAGCTTTAAAAGCATTTTTAACCGGTAAATACCTGTTCCGGTAAAACGCAATTAAAATAAATGAACAAATACCTTTTATTTCCCAACCAATAAAGAGTGTTTCAAAGTTGCCGGCCAGGATGATAAAATTAAAAGCCGTTGCAAATAATAGAATGGTATTAAAAAACCGTTTAAACCCTTCATCCCGGTGCATATAATACTTACTGAAAGTAGCTACCAAATAAAACAGTACCGAACCAATAATGCTAAACACAGCCGTTATCTCATCATAATACAAATGAATGGCAAATACAAAACGTTCTGTTTGATACAGCGTTACCAGTTTATGGCTGATGGGTTCAAGGCCGTTAGCAATCCACCAGATAATAAAAAAACCGGCAATTAATATATTAAACAGTTTGGCAAATTGCACAATACCATTAATAGCTCTTTCACTTTTATTTTGCCAAAGAAGAGTAGCTAAAAACGCCAGAAAAGGAATGGCGATAAATAAAATAAGTAGTTGGTTCATTTATTCTAATAATTTATAAATAGTCTATAATGGTAGTATAACTAAAGCCATTTCAAAAACCCACCCCAATTCACTAAAGTATATTGCTCACTCAATTCACCCCGCCCAAGCGGGGAAGGTTCCCTTAATGTCTATTTTCTTTACTACTTATCATATACAAATAATGACTCTATGACCTAAGTCTCCCCTTTAGGGGGACAGGGGGCTAATCCAGTAAATAAACCGGTAAATTCTCTTCCGTTGCATGTACAATATGATTTGTTTCCATTTCTTTTGCCCCTTCTATAAACTCTTCCATGTTATGAATAGTCTTTATCTCACTGGCATTGGTAATGGGTTCATATTTTGAAAATGCACCGTTCTTAAAATAATAAAACTGTTGTTCTTGTGGATGAAGTGCAACAATATGTACCCATTCGTTTTTATACCATTCAAACACTTCCGGGCTGGAGTTGATGGCTTTTAAAACGATGTCTGGCTTATGCTCTACAATTACCAGTAACCTTACCGGGTCATGCACTTCAATCATTTGCCATGGCAGGCCGGGCCGCAAATCGCCATCGCTGCTATTAGCCACACCAAACAAACCCATTACATTATGGGGCAGTTTGGTACCGGCACCCATTTTAATATTATCTACCCTGGAGAAATAATATTCCAAATTAATACCACCGCAAACCAAACCGATGGGCCGCATCACCGCCGTTAAGATTGCACCATCCGGGTCGGTGGTAGAATCATAACTGTTTAAAAAAGCCCTTCTGTCTAAAAAAAGTCCTTTGGTTGTTTGCCTGCGGCCGATGATGGCTAAGGTGTTGGTGCCATGTCCCAACTCAGGTCTTGGTTCAAACAAAGAAACTGAACGGCTATGAATAGCTTTACGAACCTGCTCCAGTTCCTGTTTGGTATTAATAGATGCAAATCGACGACTACGTTCTTTTGCATTGAGGTTTAAAGCCGTTTCAAAATTCTGTATGTTAACCAAATGCTGCTTTGCATTTTCAGGGCTCAAAATTTCTTCATCATAATAATTCCACACATCTGCTGCTGTATCATGCATACTGCCTATGAACTGGGTTGAATCCGGAATTACAATTCCTTTGCCTGCCAGTACTTCCCTTACTTTTTTATGATTTAAAATAAAAGATTGTACCCTTGCATTGGTGGCGCCGGGCCGTCCGCTGCATGCTCCGCAATCATGTGCGCCGTGATGCGGATTGTTGGCACTGCTGCTTCCATGAGCCACAAAATATACAATGGGTGCAAAGTTTTTTACAAGCCCTATGCCCCGCAAAAAACCTTCGCCTCTTGTTACCATTTCATCCAGTGTGTAACCTATCTGCAGCCCATTTTCAATATCCGTTGTACTTTTATTTTCGATGGTGAGAACAGAGTGTTTGTCCATATGACCGTACGCATTGGAAATAGCCGGGCTCATTTTGGGACTAAATAATAATTGTATCTTTTTTACAAAAGCCCAAAAACCAAAAGCAATGCTCAATACAAAACCTGATAAAATGCCGTGGGTATATTTGGTATATATAAGTTCTTCCTGCCTGACTGATTTTGCATCGGATTCTTTTATCAGGTATTTTGGTGTAACCGGTGCCGGGCAAAGTTTATCATAGAATTTTCCCCCTTCCTGCTCAAAATAAAATTCAACTCCAAAAAATCCCGGTGCACCAAATGTTTCAACCTTTTTATCAACCGCTTCAACGTGCCGGCGTATAGAGTCTTCTCTTTCATCAATACAGAATATGGCCTGTAAAGACCGGCCTTCATCAGATAATGAAAGTTGATCAGGTTCAATCTTATGCTGTGCATTTCTTTTCTCATTGGAGATAAGAATTCCTTTTAATACCGAATCATAATAACTCCATTCAAAAGCATCCTGCCACAGCTCAATTACTTCGGCTAATTCCGTTTTAGGTTCATCTGCAAATAAATCTATCGGGGATTCGGCAACATGCATGGCTAATGGTTGCCACTTATTGCCCAATGCATCATTTAAAGCATCCAGTTCCATCAGCAATTCAAACTCCAGTAATTCCTTAAGTGTAATCTGCTTCCTATCCAGTAATGTTTGTGGATTATCTTCTACCGCACTTACAAAACCGCTCCATCCATGATGGGCAAATTGCTGGTCGAATAGATATTGCTCATAGTACTCCTCCTTGCCAACAATTGTTTTTAAAAGTTCAGGTATTGAATAATTGCCGGATAAGAATTTTTGTTTTATCGTTTTTGTTTTAAAGAAACTTACAAAACTGTTTTGTTCCATTACTCTGACACTTTCGATAAAAGGCTTGTTAACCACCGGGAAACTGTCAATAGCAATTCCCTGGTCCAGAAAAGCACAAAGAATACGAAAGAGCAGTGGATGTACTTTGTTATCCAGATCGAAGTGATATACTTCTTTCCAGTATTTTCTTAACTCTCCAATGCGTGGTTGATTGATGGTGTTGTGTTCCTTCCTGATGAGTTTTTCTTTCCATTCAGCTACGGCAGTTTTACCTTTTTTATTGGCAATAACCATCTGCAGCACATCTTCCCGTATTCTTCCGGTAGCATACATTTCCCGGTATTCGGGTAATTGTAAATGTACCTGGAAACCAAAAATTTTTGATGCCTTAAAGATGGCATCATAAAATTTCATGTGCTGAAAGGCATGCAAAGAATTATGATGAATAAAATCCTTCAATGCCTGTTGAGAAGGCAGGAAATGTTTCAATTCATGAAGTATATGTGCTTCGTTAAAGGATTGATTACTCATATAAAATAAAATCGGGTTGGAGAAACTCTCCAACCCTGTTAAAAAATTAATGTCTTAATTCGGCTACGCTGAATTTTGGATTTTTTTCGTCCTTTATATAGGATACTTCTTTATAAAATTCCACCTTACCTGTATCAATATTATACATGGCCCCAACAATTCCTATTTCGCCTTTGTCCAGCATTTCTTCCAGAATAAAACTGCGCTCAATAATGTTTTTTACACCCCGCTTCACATTTAATGAAGCTACATTCTCAACAAATTTTCCATTTTTTGAATTTCTCTTATCGATAGCAGTTGTTTCAGATTCTGCATAAACAGCGGGTTGTAGTTTGGATAATAACTCTGTAAGATTTCCCATTTCTACATGGTCGCAGGCCCCTTTTACTGCTCCGCATTTAGTATGTCCAAGGACGACTATGAGTCTTGATCCTGCTACTTTACAGGCAAACTCCATACTGCCCAATATGTCTGTATTCACAATATTACCGGCGATTCGGATAGAAAAAACATCGCCTAATCCCTGGTCAAAAATTAACTCAGAAGAAGTGCGGCTGTCAATACAGCTAAGTATGGTAGCAAATGGCCATTGTCCGTCACGGGTGGCATTCACCTGGGCTAATAAATCTCTTTGTGCCTTTAAATTTTTTACAAACCTGGCATTGCCTTCCTGTAAAATTTCCAACGCCATCCTTGGTGTTAAACTAGATTGTGTTTCTTTTGTATGAACTCTCATTTTTTAATTTTATAGTAAACTAATTTTTTTAAGCTGGTTCAATAAAGTTGACCGTTTCAACTGTTATGTTTCTTGTTTTTGCATTGCTTCTGAAATCACGGATAAGTTCTACAACATCATAAGCAATGGATTTAGAATTGGTACAATCAATTATAACTTTTGAATTTTTCGGGATTTCTTCCAGCTCTTTTATCACACTTGCTTTATTAAAGAAAGAAACTTCTTCTGCTAATACAAGATGATGCACTTCATGTCCTTCTTCTGTTGTAACCGTTTCTTTCATGTAGTGAGAATTACGATAGCTATGGCGGAGTGTGTAAAAAATACCAAAGAGAATACCGATGGTAATTCCTTTTAATAGATCAGTTGCTAATATTCCTACAACAGTAGCAATAAAAGGAATAAACTGTTCCCAACCCAATTTATACATCTGTTTAAACAAACTGGGCTTGGCTAATTTATAGCCTACCATTAATAATATGGCGGCTAAACTTGCCAGCGGAATCATATTCATCAAGCCTGCAATGGTAATAGCACTGATTAATAAAAATACTCCATGCAATATGGCTGAAAGTTTTGTTTTACCACCAAAAGAAATGTTAGCAGAGCTTCTTACAATTACCTGTGTTACTGGCAGACCACCAATCATTCCAGAAACAATATTGCCTAAGCCCTGTGCCTTTAATTCACGGTTGGTGGGTGTAACTCTTTTATTCGGGTCCATTTTGTCAGTAGCTTCTACACATAACAATGTTTCAAGGCTTGCAACAATAGCCATTACTATTGCTATTTTCCAAACTTCAATATTTGTTATGGCAGAAAAATCAGGAAAAGTAAACTGGCTAAAGAACTCTGATAAATTATGAGCTACCGGAAGTCTCACTACTTGGTCTTCTGCTAAGCTGAAGTTTAATGTTCCTGCTTTAAATAAATAATTCATAACTATACCGAGTATTACTACTACTATCGGTCCCTGGATTAGCTGAAATATCTTATGCTTCTTGATTAATACTTTATCCCATAATATCAGGATAGCTAATGAAATCGCCGCTATCAACAGAGCTCCCGGAGTTATAAAATCCAATGCTCTACCAATTTCAGAAAAGGTATTCTCACCATCTGCCTGTAAAAAAGATTCATCTCCTTCCACATCTTTATCCCAACCCAGGGCATGGGGAATTTGTTTTAAGATAATTAACAGCCCAATACCTGTAAGCATCCCTTTAATGACGGATGAGGGAAAGAAGTAGGCGATAAAACCGGCTTTCGCAAAACCAAGTGCAAGTTGAATAATTCCAGCAATGACCACAGCCAACAAAAAGGCAGGCCAGGAACCAAGTGTAGCGATGGATGTTAATACGATTACTGCTAAACCGGCGGCTGGGCCGCTAACCCCAAGTGGCGAACCGCTGGCTATACCTACGATGATACCACCAACAATACCGGCAATAATACCTGCAAAGAGTGGGGCACCTGAGGCTAATGCAATACCAAGACATAAGGGAACCGCTACAAAGAATACGACTATACTTGCTGGAAGATCGCTTTTAATATTAGCGAACATATTTTTGTTCATAAACAAATTATTTTGAAAGAATAAATAAAAATTAATGACTGTTGAGATTAACAGGGCTTACGATGCAAATGATTGTAGAAATATATTAAATCTGGTCGGGGGGAATTTCTGGCAAAGAGAGGTAAGCAGAATATTTAAAATAAGTATGATTTAAAACATATAGACAGCGGGAATTATTAAAATCAGTAACTAATGAAAGTTGCTGATCTATTTTAACTTTTGATTCTTCTTTTTCAGTTTCGCCTGTTTTGGAATTATTTTTTTCCTCATTGTCTTTGACAACTATTGAAATCTCATTTTTTGACCAAATGCCTGAAACTGTTTCTGCTGAAAAAGAAAGAAGGAGTAGAAGAATAAGAAATTGAATCAATTTATTTTTCACAAGTGCAAATCTAATAGTTGAATCTTATTAAACAAGTTAGCGAATGTAATCAAATTGTCAAATCAAATAACAAAGATTGGCGTTAATTGTTCACAGTTGCATTATTTTTACTTTAAACAACTGAATATGAAACCATACGAAATACTACTCTCGGAAAATAAATTATGGGCTGCAGAACAGGTAGCAAAAGATCCCGGGTATTTTGACAGGCTTGCTCATTTGCAAACTCCCGAGTTATTATGGATTGGTTGCAGCGATAGTCGTGTACCTGCCAATCAGATTACTGCTACTGAGCCGGGTGAAATTTTTGTCCACCGGAATATTGCCAATCTTGTAATTAATACAGATGTAAATGTTCTGAGTGTACTTGATTATGCTGTCAATCATTTAAAAGTGAAACATGTAATAGTGTGTGGGCATTACGGATGCGGTGGTATAAAAGCGGCGTTGACAAATATTGATTATAAACCTGTGCTGAATATGTGGCTTCGTAATATTAAAGATGTGTACCGCCTCCACCGCGAAGAACTGGATAAAATAACAGATAAAGAAAAAAAATGGGACAAACTTACTGAGTTGAATGTAATGGAGCAGGTTCGTAACCTTGCTAAGACTTCTATTATACAACGTGCATGGAAAAATGAAAACCGCCCCGATCTCCATGGTTGGGTGTATGGATTAAAAGACGGAATCATCAACACGGTATTTGACATGCCCACGGGAACACATTTTGATGAGTTATATCAGTATGACGATTTGTAAAAATAAATTTTTAAATATGCAGTAGATACTGTTGTAATAAAAAAACTGCTGCTCCTGCTAAATAGCCAATTAAGGCAAGCCAGGTTATTTTTTTTAAGTACCAGCCAAATTGAATTTTTTCCATACCCATTGCAGCAACGCCTGCAGCTGAACCGATAATTAATATACTTCCACCAGTACCGGCACAGTAAGCAAGAAATTCCCAGAAGAAATGATCAGTAGGATATTGATCAAGACTATACATGCCTTGTGCTGCTGCAACCAATGGGACGTTATCGACAATTGCAGAAAGAAAACCTATAATGATTGTAATGACACTGATGTTTCCAATCGATTTATCTAAAGACATCGAAAGTGATGTAAGAATACCAGTTGATTGCAATGCAGACACTGCTAATAAAATTCCCAGAAAAAACAGAATGCTTGGTATGTCAATTTTTCTCAATGCATGATTAACTGATAATAAACCTTTTTCAGTTTCATCTTTTCCACTATGGATCATTTCAGTAAGAACCCACATTAATCCAAGTCCAAATATGATACCCATGTAAGGTGGTAAATGTGTGATCGATTTAAAAACAGGGACAAATAATAAACAGCCAAGCCCGATGATAAAGACAGCTTTTCTTTCGTAGCTGGTTGAAAATAATTTTTCCTGCTTCGGTTTTTCAAGTTCTAAATTTCCTTTCATTTGCATACTGATAATAAAAGCAGGAACAACAAAGCAAGTCAGTGAAGCAAGAAAAGTTTGTATGATAATATTTGAAGATGTTATCTGGTGACCGATCCACAACATCGTAGTAGTTACATCACCAATGGGGCTCCATGCCCCTCCGGCATTGGCTGCTATTACTACCAATCCGGCATATAACAATCTCTCTTTATTATCCGGAATTAATTTTCGCAACAGCGATACCATTACAATTGTAGTGGTAAGATTATCCAGTACAGGAGATAAAAAGAAAGTAATGAAACCGACTATCCAGACTAATTTTTTCTTACTTGTACTATTTATTTTTTCTGTAATAATTTCAAATCCATCGTGAGCATCTATTAGTTCTACAATTACCATAGCGCCGAGTAAAAAGAAAAGTATGCCTGCTATTTCAGAAAGATGATGCGAAAGATTTTCCGTGATTATTTCTTTTTCATTGCCGGATAAAGCATACACCGCCCAGCATATTACACCTGTAAGCAATGCAGATGCAGCCTTGTTGATTCGGAGTGGATGCTCAAATGCAATAGCTAAGTATCCCAGAATAAAAATGACAGCAATTAATAGGGTCATGTTTCAAAAATAACTAAATGCCGTATTAAAAAATTATCATCTCTTAAATCCTGCATTAAATCATTTACACATATCCACATTTGTCAATCAGCACATCCTCAAATTTGCTATTTTGCATCCATGTCCATTGAAGTTAAAAACCTCCTCAAAATTTATGGCGAACAAAAAGCGGTAAACAATATTTCTTTTAAAGTTGGAAAAGGTGAAATTGTTGGTTTTCTCGGTCCAAATGGTGCAGGTAAATCAACAACCATGAAAATTATTACCGGTTATCTTGAGCAATCAGGCGGCTATGCGTTTGTATGTGGTAATGATGTTTCAACTAATCCACTGGAAACAAAAAAGAAAATCGGTTACCTCGCTGAACTGAACGCTTTGTACTATGATATGTATGTGAAAGAATATCTTGGGTTCATTGCAGCTACGCATGGAATTAAAAACTCCAGTCCCAGCGGGTCATCCGGGCGGGCAAAATCAAAAATCGAAAATGTTATTGAATTGACAGGGTTAACAGTTGAATCAAAGAAAAAAATCGGACAGCTTTCAAAAGGGTATAAACAAAGAGTGGGATTAGCAGCCGCATTAATTCACGATCCTGAAGTGCTGATATTAGATGAGCCAACAAGCGGACTTGATCCCAACCAGATAATTGAAATACGAGAAGTGATAAAGAAGCAGGGGAAAGATAAAACAGTTTTATTCTCTTCTCATATCTTACAAGAGGTAGAAGCAATTTGTGATAGGGTAATAATAATAAATAAAGGGGAAATTGTTGCAGATGATAAACTGAGTAATCTTCGAAACCGCTCTTCTTCTAACATTGTGAATGTAAGTTTTAAAGAAGTTACAGATAAAAACATTTTACAAAATCTCTCTTTTGCAAAATCAGTCAAAGAAGCAGAACCAAACAATTGGTTGTTTGAAACTGACAATTCTGAACAATTGCGTAAACAAATACTTGAACTCTCTTTGCAGCATAACCTCAACATCGTTTCTTTGCACAGCGAGAGCAGGAGTTTGGAAGATGTGTTCAGATCGCTTACGCAAAAAGTTGAATAGAATTACCAAACGTAAAAGAGTGCGACGCAACGAAAGCCTAATAGAAATTCTACAGCTAGTTTAAAAAAATACCCTTCAGTCCGCTTTAAGTGTTCCGACGGGAAAAAAATATTAAATTTTCAATCTTAAATATTAAATAACTCATGAGTTACATTTCCGAAATTTTTGCAAGACAGATTTTAGATTCAAGAGGCAACCCAACTGTTGAGGTAGATGTGATAACCGATGAAGGTGCACTCGGTCGTGCAGCAGTACCAAGTGGTGCAAGCACGGGTATCCACGAGGCTGTTGAGTTGCGGGATGGTGATAAGAAAAAATATGTGGGGAGAGGCGTATTAAAGGCAGTAAAAAATGTAAATGAAATTATTGCACCCGCACTAATGGGTAATGATGTGGCAGACCAAACGGGTGTAGATGAAATGATGATACAATTGGATGGCACGGCAAATAAAGGAAAGCTGGGTGCCAATGCAATACTTGCCGTAAGTATGGCTGTTGCAAAAGCTGCTGCTGAAGAAGCATCATTGCCATTGTTTCGTTATATAGGAGGAACAAATGCAAAGACATTACCCATGCCGATGATGAATATTTTAAATGGAGGTGCACATGCCGATAATAAAATCGATTTCCAGGAATTTATGATAATGCCGGTTGGTGCACCCGATTTTAGTGAAGGATTAAGATGGGGAGTCGAAATTTTTCACACTCTTAAATCTGTATTGAAGAAAAAAGGATTTAGTACCAACGTAGGCGATGAAGGCGGTTTTGCACCCAATATTCAAAGTAATGAAGAAGCGATTGATACCGTGATGGAAGCAATTCATGCTTCGGGTTATAAAGCAGGTTCGCAAATCGTAGTAGCAATGGATGCAGCAAACAGCGAACTTTGGAATGCAAAAAAGAAAAAATATGTTTTTCATAAAAGTAGTGGTAAAGAATTGAGCAGTGACCAACTTGTTAAGTTCTGGGAAAGTTGGGTAAAGCAATATCCCATCGTTTCTATTGAAGATGGAATGGCCGAAGATGATTGGAATGGTTGGGCAGCATTAACACAGGCAGTCGGGAAAAAATGTCAATTAGTAGGTGATGATTTGTTTGTAACAAACGTAACCAGGATTCAACAGGGTATTGATAAAAGTATAGCGAATGCTTTATTGGTAAAAGTTAATCAGATCGGAACGATAACAGAAACAATCAATGCTGTAACGCTTGCACAGCATAACGGATACAATACGATCATGAGTCATCGTAGTGGTGAAACAGAAGATACAACGATTGCGGATCTGGCAGTAGCTTTGAATTGCGGGCAAATAAAAACCGGAAGTGCTTCAAGAACGGATAGAATGGCAAAGTACAACCAGTTGATTCGTATTGAAGAAATTTTGGGTATGTCGGCAGTATATCCAAAAGGAAAGATTAAATTTGGCAAATAACACGATGGCAGACGAAAAGAGATAGGTGGCCGATTTATAAATCAGCCATCTAACTTAAGCCATTCATCCTCTAACATCCAATTATATGAAATACATCAATCACATTCCTGCATGGATTCGTAGCAAATACACCATCTCGCTTCTTAGTTTTTTAGCTATCATACTTTTTTTCGATAAAAATGACTTTTTTACCCAACAGGCAAGAAATGCTGAGCTCAATAATCTTTTGCTAAGTAAAAAATATTATGAGAAGGAGATAGCAGCCGACAAGCTTGAGTCAGAGCAGCTTAAAAACAATCCCGCTACTTCGGAAAAATACGCCAGAGAAAATTTTCTGATGAAAAAGGATAATGAGGATCTGTATATTATCCCTGAAAATAATGCTCAAAAAGTAAAATAAACGTTCCTGCACAATAAGGCAATCCCGCCCCCGTTAATAAACCGGACACTTTCTACTTTCAAGGACAAACAATATTTTAGGACACTTTTAATGGATTTGCCAATGACCAACTTTACTCCCGAAGACTTATTGCTGTATTTGTACAAAGAAACTTCAGACAAACAAAACGTTGCTATCGAAGCCGCTTTGAAAAAAGACTGGACACTTCGAGAAAAGCTAAACGTGATGAAGACCTCTATGCAGCGGCTTAACAAAATCAAAGAAAACCCAAGAACAGAAGTCGTGTTGAATGTGTTAAACTATGCCCGCATCAAAGAGAAAGTTTAATTTTTCAACAGCGTATTTAGTTTATTTATTTTCGAAAGGAGATGGTTTGTATTTTTTACAACCACTGTACCTCCATTAATATTTATGAGCCGCCCCGGCTCATGCAGGTAAAGTTTGAAAACTTACTTACCAGCAGACATGTCTTTTATCTCTTAACTTATCTTGCAGTTATGAACAAAAAAGATCGATATCAATTTGTTATCGAATATTTTGAAAAGCATATACCTGATGCAGAAACAGAATTAATTTACGACAGCACGTATCAATTATTAGTTTCCGTTATTCTTTCTGCACAATGCACCGATAAAAGAGTGAATATGACTACACCAGCTATTTTTAAAAAATTTCCGGATGTTGAATCGATGAGTAAAACAAATTTTGATGAACTGTTTCCATTAATAAAAAGTATTTCCTACCCCAACAACAAGACAAAGCACTTGATTGGAATGGCAAAAAAAGTAGTGAAAGATTTTGATGGGGAAGTTCCAATGACAGTAGATGAATTGATGTTACTGCCCGGGGTAGGTAGAAAAACTGCCAATGTAATAACATCTGTAGTGGATAAGCAACCCAATATGGCTGTAGATACGCATGTGTTCCGGGTAAGTAAAAGATTGAATCTTGTTAGTAAATCAGCTAACACACCCTTGGCTGTAGAAAAAGAGTTGGTAAAAAATTTTCCTGAAATTCTGATACATAAAGCCCATCACTGGCTCATTTTGCATGGCAGGTATATTTGTCTTGCACGAAATCCCAAATGCGATTTCTGTGGACTGAAAGGGATCTGTAGTTTTTATAAAAAAGGATAGGTCAATCCTTTTAGCTTATACTGGGGAATTTATTTTTTTATAGGTAAAAAAAATTTGCAATTGAAAGTTGTGAAACATTTATTCAAAAACTATATTCTATACCTTTACATTAATAGCCGAACTTAGCATTCTATCCTGCCTGGTAAGAGAACCGAATCAATACTATTATGGAACAAAATTTATCAGCAATATTAATTAATAGCAAACTTTCTTTCAGGCCACTTACTGAGGTACTGAAAAAAAATATTACGGATGGTAATCCCGGTCTTAAAAGGCTATATGGTCATTTGATAGAAGAAATTGAATCACATCCTCAATTGCTTGAACCTATTTCCGATTTGACGGTATTAAAACCGCATACAGAATTAATTCAACAAATACTTGCTACAATATTTCCGCCTACCTCTTCTGGTAATGAAAACATTCATGCAGTTGCTTTGCCTTTTACCTTTCATACTGTTTATTATTCCCGGTTGTTTCAGTTATTATTTTTAAAACACGGTAGTGAAGAAATAATTATTCCGAATGACGAGATTGGCGAAAACTTGAATAAGGAAAGACTATATTTTGCTGCTCATATGATTTTAAAAAAATATTGCGGCTATCATTCAGAGGAACTTACCAGCTCTGTTTATCCCTATGCAGATCCACATACAGGGCTCACAAAATTTCTTGAATTGAAATTAGATGCACGGTTTATAGATGTAAAACCCACAGCTGATATGCCTCCATTACCGGAAGAAATTGTATGCCGCGATACAAAAACTGTTTTTTCAGTGGAAGAATTAATGCATTATGTACCACTTGATAAATTTGTATTTGAAGGAATCACCATTGTAAGAGTAAACGACGTAACAGAAACCGAGGTGATATCGAGAATCAAAAACAGTTTACTGCATATTAATG
The DNA here is from genome assembly GCA_031413675.1 of Bacteroidota bacterium. Classification (GTDB taxonomy): domain Bacteria; phylum Bacteroidota; class Bacteroidia; order Chitinophagales; family Chitinophagaceae; genus VBAR01. The sequence continues at coordinate 460 of JANOFP010000420.1, read as the reverse complement.
CATTTTCCGATGCCGTGGTTTATAAAGAACTGGAAGATCATGTTCAGAGTTTAATCGGTTTAAAAGATTTAAAAATCGGCATCACACCATTTTTCAGAGTGAATGGTCATTATGTTTATTCTGATTTGCATAACAGCAACAGCCTTCTGTTTAAACACTTTCATTCAATAACGGATAAAGATGAAATAAGCGATTGCTGCAAATTGCTTTTCAGAAATAATAGTAAGCCGGTTGTATTTGAAAGCCTGGATGAAAAAAATTTAACCGAAGTTGAATATTTACAATATTATTATACCGATGGAATTCGCAGTTTAATAATTTGCCCTTTAAAACAAAACAATGAGTTGATAGGGATACTTGAAATAACTTCTGATATACCCGGGAAACTAAAACATACACATATCAATAAAATTGAAGCTGCAATACCCTTATTTACGCTGGCATTGGAAAAAAGCGCAGA
>JANOFP010000419.1:0-7949 GCA_031413675.1 Bacteroidota bacterium | reverse complement strand
CAGCTCTGCAAAAGCTGCTACAGCGGTTCGAATCCGCTCGGAACCTCGAAAGTCATCAAAGAAATTTGGTGGCTTTTTTATTTCCAAAATAGAAAAATTAATAAAATAAAAATGGGTCTGTGTCCGCCAACGTCGGATAGGCTCAGCTCTGCAAAAGCTGCTACAGCGGTTCGAATCCGCTCGGAACCTCGAAAGTCATCAAAGAAATTTGGTGACTTTTTTATTTCCAAAATAGAAAAATTAATAAAATAAAAATGGGTCTGTGTCCGCCAACGGCGGATAGGCTCAGCTCTGCAAAAGCTGCTACAGCGGTTCGAATCCGCTCGGAACCTCGAAAGTCATCAATGAAATTTGGCGACTTTTTTATTTCGTCAAACTCGTAATTAATTCTTTATGCTGCGGATATTTTGAAATCAAATCATTTCTTTCTGCCATTTCAAACTCTGCAAAATCAAACCCAGGTGAAACAGTACAGCCAACCAACGAAAAGCTTCCACCTGTTTTTAATTTGGATGCAAACCAGTTATTGGCTTTTATTATACAAAAAGGAGATTCACCAGTTTCAATATTTGTACCCAATAAGTGTTTAGTAAGTAAACCGTCTTTATTTATTTCATAAATTACTAAGGTATCTCCATCATAAAAATGCCATAACTCATCCGATTGAATTTTATGAAAAGCGGAGAATTCATTTTTTTGTAACAGGTAATAAATATGTGTGCAGGCTGATCTGCTTCCGTTAAAATTTTCTGGAAGAAAAGTCTTGTTTATAGTTAATAGTGAAGTATAGACTCTTGAATAGGCGCCACCTTCAGGATGTATTTCAAGTTTAAGATGATTGATCCAATCATTAGCAATGCGTTGATTCATTTAAATCAATTTTCAATATAAACCCTGCGGCCATTTAATAAGGTAAGTGAATCCAATGCCCGGGTTGTATCAGTTGTAGAAACGGGAAGTAACATGATAATTTTATAATCAACTGAATCTTTTGTTACCATTGCTACATTCCATCCAAATGTTTTCAATTGTTTTAACCTTTCAAAGGCTCTTGGGGCTTTAAAGTTATCCAATACAAATTTATAATTGGTAACTGTCGCTGATGGAGTGGTAATTACAGTAGAAGTATCTTGTTTTGTAAGAGTTGTATCCAGAACAAGAGTTGTTTGATTTGGGTCAAAAATTATTTCATTTTTTTCAGTCTTGGCACTATTTGTTTTTTTATACAATAAATAGCCGCCCAACACCACAATACCTAATCCTATTAAAATAAATAATGCGATTGCGGGCTTACGCCAGTTTATTTTTTGAGGTTCCTTTAAAAATACCGATTTAAAATCCAACACTTCTTCTACTTCTTCTGTATGTTCTTTTATTGCTTTGTCTTTTATTTTTTCCGCAAAAAAATTGCCGGCTGTAAATTCATATTGTGCATCTCTTGTTTTTGTAATAATACCTACTCCCTCCAGTACAAATGGTTTGCCGATATTCATAAATTGCTGTGCCAGTTCCAAAAAGCTTTCAAGATCTGATGTAGCGAGAGCTTTCATTTTGCCGGTATGGGTAGAAATAAAACTTACAAGATCACTATCCGTTTTGGTAGCTATATTATTTTCAAATGTAATGATGCCTTGTATTTCTGATTTGGTTGTACGACCAGATTCTGATTCGGGAATTTCGGTATTGCTTAGCGTAAAGGTACCGATACCTTGCAGATCCAATTTTTTGTTGGTGTAAAGAAACTGTGCTAATAATTGAGATAATTTCAAAGTGTTGGATTTAATGGCACACAAGATAGAAATTTTATAGTGAAATCAATTTATGGCGAACCGATTAATTAAATTTGCCGGGATTATGCTTACTCAAAACGAAAAAGACTTTGTCGAATTCTGGGAAAAGAACCGGGAACAACGAAAAAAGACACGAAAACAGCTTTTCATCGGATTGCCATTTGGGGTTTTGATTGTATCATTAATATTGGCAAGTTCTTTATCCGGCTGGTATAAACGTGCAGAAATGGTATTAAATGTAAATGCTTCATTGGTGCTGGTTCTAATAATTGCTTCTTTACTGATTGTTGCTTTTATAATAATATTTTCTGCACAGCACCGTTGGGATATGGATGAGCAACGTTACCAGGAATTTAAAAGCCGGGATAAAGATTCTCAGAATTGATATCAAACTGAGGCAGCGAATAGTTCTTGTAAGTTGTCATTAACCCTGAACCTCCTATATTTGCGCAAAATTTTTATTAATGACACGAAAATATTTATTTGTTTCAATTTTATTGTTAGCTTTTTTACAGATATCCTGTTTAAAAGATAAGGAGGTTTCATGTGATTTTTCTCCTTGCAGATTTGTAGCACCGGCGTCTGAAATTGCCGATTTAACAAGTTACCTTACCATTAACAGTTTAACAGCTACAAAACATTGTAGCGGATTATCTTATACAATTACTGATGTGGGTACTGGTAAACAACCTGATGCATGTAGCGGAGTTAGTGTAAAATACACCGGGAAGCTTACAAACGGGAATATTTTTGACGAGAGAATAGTAACGCCTTTAGGATTAGACTTGACTTCAGTAATTACCGGATGGCGAACTGGAATTCCATTAATCAAAGAAGGAGGAAGAATGACTTTATATATTCCACCTTATTTGGGATATGGTGCGCAGGATAGAAAAGATGCTAACGGAAATATAATAATACCTGGCAATTCAATTTTAATTTTTACAATCGAACTAATTGCTGTTTTATAAGTACAAACCAGTACTAACTGCGAAATGAAGCCGTGCACTGCAAAGTGGCGGCTTCTTTATTTATATTTGTACAAATCGTTTTAAAAAATGCAGGAGGCTATTTCTGTTTTTGATATGTTGAAAATTGGGGTGGGGCCATCCAGTTCCCATACACTCGGCCCCTGGCGTGCTGCACAAAGTTTTTTAAAAACATTGGTTGATAAAAATTTATTACAACAGGTAACAGCTGTACGGGTTTTACTTTACGGTTCACTGGCAAAAACCGGGAAAGGGCATGGTACTGATGTGGCTGTGCAATTAGGCTTATGCGGCGAAGATCCCGTAACCATTGCTATAAATGCAATCAGCAGCCGCATTGCGGATATCGCTGTTATGAAAAAAATAATTCTGGGAGGATTACATGAAGTTCAGTTTGATCCGCAAGAGGATATTGAATTTTTTTTAAGTGAATCATTAGCTTTTCATCCGAATGCATTAACCTTTCTTGCGAATTGTACCAACGGTGAAAACATTTCAGAAACATATTATAGCATAGGCGGTGGGTTTGTAATAAAAGAGGGAGAAGATCAGTCAACAACTAAAGCATCAATTCATTTGCCTTTTCCAATCAATACAGCAAATGATTTACTGCATTGGTGTATGAAAACGGGAATGTCTTTGAGCGAAGTAGTGATGGAAAATGAAAATGCATGGCGATCTGAAAAAGAAACCCGGGATGGAGTTTTAAAAATTTGGAAAGTAATGAGTGAATGTATATACCGGGGTTGCCACACGGAAGGAATACTACCGGGGGGACTGAATGTAAAACGCCGTGCCGCTGAGTTAAATAAAAAATTATTGAATGGGAAAAAGTATAATGATTTTCAAAATTGGGTTGCTACCATCCGAACTGGGGGAAAATCATTTAATTATATTTTAGACTGGGTAAGTTGTTTTGCACTTGCCGTAAATGAAGAGAATGCTTCATTTGGCAGAGTGGTAACTGCGCCAACAAATGGAGCTGCAGGCGTAATACCCGCTGTGTTGCAATATTATATTGTGTTTGGTGATGGAAATACAGATGATAAAATAATCCGTTTTCTTTTAACAGCATCTGAGATTGGAAGCATTTTTAAAAAAGGTGCAACGCTATCAGCTGCAATGGGTGGTTGCCAGGCAGAAATTGGCGTATCAAGTGCAATGGCTGCAGCTGCACTTACAGAAAGTATGGGGGGAACACAAAAGCAGGCATTGATGGCAGCGGAGATTGCAATGGAGCATCATTTAGGCCTTACCTGCGATCCCATTGGAGGATTGGTACAGATACCCTGTATAGAACGGAATACAATGGGAGCCATAAAAGCAATTACTGCTTCACAATTAGCATTGCAAAGTTCTCCTGACTTTGCAAAAGTTTCGTTGGATGCTGTCGTAAAGACAATGTGGGACACTGCAAAAGATATGAATTATAAGTACAAGGAAACGGCTGATGGTGGCTTGGCCATTAATGTGCCGATTAGTTTACCGGAGTGCTGAGAAGAATTAGAAAACTTCCTGATCTAAATCAGATCGTTTTATGAATGATTAAAATAATTTCAATAAATATTTTTGGTTAAGTTAAGAGTATGCAAATTCAGAAAAACAGTTCACTCAAAGCATTTAATACATTTGGAATTGATGTGAGGGCAAAATTTTTTGCTGATTTTTTAAATGTTGATGAACTTGAAGAACTAATATCAAATAACACAGAGCATAATACTTTACTTCTCGGTGGTGGCAGTAATATTCTCTTTACAAAAGATTTTGATGGGCTTGTTTTAAAAAATGAAATTAACGGAATTGATCTGCTGCATGAAGATGGGGAATATCTTTATGTAAAAGCTGGAGCAGGGGAGAACTGGCACCGGTTTGTTTTGTATTGTATCGAACGCAACTGGGCTGGTGTTGAAAATCTTTCACTAATTCCGGGCAATGTTGGAGCATCGCCCATGCAAAATATCGGGGCATATGGAGTTGAGTTAGAAAATATTTTTCATTCGCTTGAAGCATTTCATCTAATCGAAAAAAAAGTTTACACGTTTACAAAATCAGATTGCGAGTTCGGTTATAGAGAAAGTTCATTTAAGAAAAAATATAAAAATCAGTTTGCGATTCTATCGGTTACATTCAAATTATACAAACATCCCATCTTTCACACAAGTTATGGAGCTATACAGCAAGAACTGGAGAAATTGAAAGTACAGGCGTTGAGTATTAAAAGTATTTCTCAAGCTGTTATTAATATTCGTTCTTTAAAACTTCCTGACCCAAAATTAATTGCCAATGCAGGAAGCTTTTTTAAAAACCCGGAAGTATCAGCAGCCAAGTATGAAGAATTAAAATCAGTATTTCCGGCTATTATTGCTTATCCTTTGACAAACGGAAATGTAAAACTTGCAGCGGGCTGGATGATTGAACAATGCGGTTGGAAAGGTGTAAGAAGAGGAGATGCCGGTTGTCATGATAAGCAAGCATTAGTTTTAATAAATTATGCAAATGCTACGGGTAAACAGATTTATGATTTGAGTGAAGAAATCGTTTTAAGTGTAAAAGAAAAATTTGGAGTTGAGTTAGAAAGAGAGGTTAATATTTTTTAACCATTAGGAAGCAACAATAAATTTTAATACCTTGTTATTTAAACCAAAAACAAACTGTATGAAAAAAATCATTTTAATCATGTTGGGGATTGCTTTAATTACAGGCTCAGCATTAGCACAAAAGGAAGAATCAGCAAATACTGGAAAACCATCAATGGCAGTTTATGGTGAGTTTGGAGGAAGTGGTTTGATTTTTTCAGGAAACTTTGATATGCGTTTCAAAGGTCATAAAGGGCCTGGTTTTCGTGCTGGTATTGGTTTTTTTGCAGCCAGTGATGTTTCGGTGGTCACTTTCCCTCTTGGGCTTAATACACTTATTGGTAATGGGCCTCATTATTTTGAACTGGGAGCAAGTGCAACGCTTACTACTGCATCAGTTACATTTTTTGATGATACGGAAAAAGAAAGTGCATGGTTTTTTATGCCTCATTTTGGATACCGGTACAGCAAACCTTCAAAGAGCTTTAACGGGAGAATTTATGTTGGTCCTGTAATAGCAGGTGGTAGTGCTTTTTTCCCATGGGGTGGGTTATCTGTAGGATATACTTTATAAAATTGATTTTCAATTATACGAAAAAGCCCTTCTGCAAAGAAGGGCTTTTATTTAATTCATATCTTCTCCATCCATTTCATCGTCATAATTTTTTACTGTACCCAGATTCATCATACTTCCCATTAAATCGGCAAACTCAATTTTTGTTTCCAGTATTTTTTTACTGATCATTGAGTAGGACGACAAACCGTGTAATACAAACTCCATCATCAAAGCAGTTTGTTCTTCATTGGCTTTCGGAAAATATTTTTTAACTAATGAATGCAATCCATCCACTTTATATAGTAACAGTATTTTGTCTTTATCTTTGGTATTAAAGAAAATATCCAGGTTATTTCCTTTGTCGAACCAGGCAGTAATAGAACGATACGGATTCTCAATTTCTTTTGTTTCTGCTGATGGCTTACCCGTATTTCTTTTTTTCTTCAGCAATTCCGGGTTGGGAAAATATTGAATGAATTGTGTACGGATTGCTTTATCCATTAAATTCATGGCCACCTGGTATGGACCTTCCTGTTCACCTTCATAAACTAATTCAATTTTACCAGTGATGGATGGAATGATGCCAATTAAATCGCTTATCCAAACCTGGGTTTGTCCACCGGATTCTGTGAATTTTTCATTATTTAAAATTGCTCTCCGTTCTGCCGTACTCACTATATTTTCATATGCAGAAATAGTAAGCCTTGCACTTACTCCACTTTTTTTATCAACGAGTTCACTTCCCCTTGCTTCAAATGCTATTTGTTCTATCAAACGTTTTATCAAATCACTGATATTTACTTTTTGTTTTTGTTCATCACTTACAGATGCTTCCTGTTCAGTAATCGCCAAAGCATTTTCCAGACTTTTTGGATAGTGAGTCAGTATCTGGCTTTCTATGCGATCTTTAAGTGGCGTTACGATTGATCCCCGGTTTGTATAATCTTCTGGATTTGCCGTAAATACAAATAATATATCCAGCGGCAACCTCAATTTGAATCCACGAATTTGTACATCACCTTCTTCTAAAATATTAAATAATGCAACTTGGATTCTTGCCTGTAAATCCGGTAGTTCATTTATAACAAAAATACTGCGGTTACTTTTTGGAATTATTCCATAGTGAATAACCCGTTCATCTGCAAAACTCAATTTAAGATTAGCTGCTTTGATGGGATCAATATCACCGATTAAATCGGCAACGCTTACATCTGGTGTTGCCAATTTTTCTCCATACCGTTCGCTACGGTGCATCCATCTTATCAGGGTTTCATCACCTTGTTCCTGAATTAATGCAATGGATGATTTTGAAATCGGGTTTAATGGATCGTCATTTAATTCACTTCCGGCTATTACAGGTATATATTCGTCCATCAGCTCTGTCATCAACCTTGCCATTCTTGTTTTTGCCTGTCCACGCAAACCCAGAAACAAAATATTATGCTTACTCAGCAATGCCCTTTCTACATCCGGTATCACTGTTTCTTCAAAACCAATAATGCCAGGAAAAGTTTCTTCTTTGTTTTTTAAACGGGCAATAAGATTTTGACGAATTTCTTCTTTAATACTTTTGGATTGATAGCCGCTTGCTTTCAGTTCTCCAAGTGTTACTATATTTTGAATTTTCATATTTATGTTTCTAGTCCCGATTGTTTCGGGATAATTCTATTAGGCTTCCGTTCCCGTACGAACGGGACTCTTCAGGGTTCTATAATTCTATTCAGCAATCGTAACTCCGGAATCGGGTTTTACATTTTTACTAAATTGATTTAATAGTCATCATGTTTTTAAAACATTGATGAATCAACTTTAACATGTCACCGCTACGGGCTTCTGCTACTTTTCTTTTTAAACACCGGATTTACACTCGGTGCTATTTATATTTCGCTCCATCAGGGTTTACCTCTTTCTTCTTTAGCGATTATTAAAATATTTCAGAATAATTCGACCTATGTTCTCCGACGGTTGGCAGAGGACAGGGGGCTTCAATAAACTGTTTTTCTTTTCCCGCTTTCAAAATCCTTAAAAACAAATGCAC
>JANOFP010000418.1:0-4270 GCA_031413675.1 Bacteroidota bacterium | reverse complement strand
AACTAAAATAAAAAAAGACGAAAAAGACCTCCGCATACAGCAGTTCTTCATTGGCACTTTGCAGTTCTTCATTGGCTGCTTCCTGGTCTTCGGTAATGCTGCGCATGTCTTCGCGACTTTGGGACAGTTCTTTTTCAAATTGCTGTATGCGGAGGTCTTTTTCGTCTTTTTTTATTTTAGTTGCAGAATTTTTTTTAGCGCCGCCCCGATTGCTATCGGCAGCAGATTGCTTCTTACCAATTGAATTACTATCATGAAAAAGTACCAGGTAATGTGGCTCAATCGTGTCGGGCAGTTGTAAAGCCTCTATCGAAATATTCTGCAATATGCCATTAACCTGAACAGGAATATTCTCTTTTATAACCGGAGCTTTTTCTTTTTTTGTTTTGTGTAAAATATTGCGCAGTTCAAAAGCCAAACCTTCCTTTGCCATTTTTAATAAATTATGGCTTGGTTTACCCGGCGATTGTTGTAAATAATTACCGGTGTTGCCCCTGAAATGCACAATGTCCATTGCTTCATTTATCACCACGCCTGCCGGAGTATATTTGCTAAGCATAATATCATCAGCTGTTTTTTGAAAGTCGGTGCGGATATTTTCACTTTTTGTATTGATATCGGTATTGCTGAAATTCAGTTCGCTTCGCTGACTTGCAATTTGCATAAACCTGCCCGGCACATCTTTGCGGGTAAATAATTTATCGTTTTTTCCTTCCTTTGACTGGCTCAGCACAAAAAGCTCCGGAACACCGCCGGTTGTTTCCGATTTTCCCAGTAATAAAATTCCTTTTGGGTTTAATGAATAATGAAAAGTAGTGAGAGCCTTTTTTTGCAGGTAAGGCTCCATATAAATAAGCACATTGCGGCAACTGATAAAATCCATTTTACCAAAAGGCGGGTCTTTTAAAAAATTGTGTACGGCAAATACACATAAATCCCGGATAGATTTATTGGCCTGGTAAGAGCCATTGGTTTTAGTAAAAAATTCTTTTAGTCGTTGAGGCGATACTCCTTCTGTATCACTTTTTGTGTAAATACCAGCTCTTGCTTTGGTAATAGCAGGTTCACTTATATCGGTAGCAAATATTTGTACTCTTTCTCCGGAGTAAGAAGATTCGTTCAAAAATTCTTTTAAGCAAATAGCAATTGAATAAGCTTCTTCGCCGGTGCTGCAGCCTGCTACCCACATGCGGGTAGGCTCACCGGGTGTTTTATTTTTTATGATGAGGGGAAAAACTGATTCGCATAAATTATCAAAAGTTTTTGTGTCCCTGAAAAAACCGGTAACAGGAATTAACAGGTCCTGGTATAAAACATCTTGTTCTGTTTTATTTTCCCGTAAAAGTTTAAGATAGGCAGCAAGTTTATCGCTTTTACTAATAGCCATCCGGCGAAGTATTCTTCTGCGGATGGTGGTTTGTTTGTAATAGGTAAAATCGGTTCCTTTACGAATACGCAGCAATGAAAGAATTTGTTTAAACACATCCTCATCCTGTTGCGGAAGGTTTTGCTCATCATGCACATTGCCATTGGTAGTAATAATATTGACTACTTCCAAAAGCTTTTGTGGTATTTTTTCTGGCGGAAGTATAAAGTCAACAACACCTGCTTGTACAGCACTATGCGGCATACCTTCGTATGCAGCGGATTCTTCATCCTGTGCAAAAGTGATACCTCCATGGTCTTTAATAGCTTTCAGTCCCAACGTACCATCCGAAGCAGTGCCGGATAAAACAACCCCGATTGCATGTGACTGGTGTACTTCTGCCAGCGAAGTAAAGAAAAGGTCAATGGGCAGGTTGCGTTCCCCGAATTGTCGGGGCAGGCCATTTTTATTTTTAGCAGGGCGGGGGCTAAGTTCCAGCACACCATCATTGGCAATCATCATTTTGTTGCTGGGGATGATGTAAATATGATCAGGCTGTACTTTAATATCATCCGTAATTTCCATCACCGGTATTTTGGTAACTTTTTGCAGCAGATCCTGCAGAAGGCTTTCATGACTGGGGTCCAGATGCTGCACCAGTACATACGCCATTCCGGAATTTTCTGGTATGGCTTTCAACAGTTTTTTAAAAGCATCCAGCCCGCCTGCAGAAGCACCAATGCCCACTACCGGAAAATGGTTTGGAGATTTGATCAATGTCTTATCCGCAGGATGCTGTGCATCTATTTTTGATATGCTTTTTTTTGCTTTCATTTAAATGAAGTTTTGTAACAACATTTAGTTTTATCTATTTTAATTTATACAGCTTTTAGGTTATTGACCAGCGGCGGGTTTCCAATTTCTTCAATCGGGTTTCGTCTTTTCTCTTTCAATTGTTTAAAATGGGAAGGAGAGAGGCCGGTTGCTTTTTTAAACTGGTTGGATAAATGCGCCACACTACTGTAATTCATTTCATACGCAATTTCGGTAATGTTCATATCGCCGTAGATTATCAATTCTTTTATCCGTTCAATTTTATGTGAAATAATAAACTGTTCGATAGTGGTACCCTGTACTTCTGAAAATAAATTTGCCAGGTAGGTATAGTTGTGTGTTAATTTTTCGCTTATATAATCGGAGAAATTTACTTTCATCAATTCACCTGAATGATGAATCATTTCTATCACAGCGGTTTTTATTTTTTCTATCAGGATAGCACGTTTATCATCCATTAGCTCCAGGCCCGTACTGAGTAATGCAATTTTTATTTGCTCCCGCTGTTCGGCATCTATGTTTTCCATAATTTCCACTTCGCCGAGTTCTACGACAATAAAATGGAGACCCAGTTTTTTCAATTCTTCTTTCACCGCCATTTTACAGCGGTTACTTACCATATGTTTTATGTATAATTTCAAGTAAACGCTCCTTTTTATGCAGACCTCTCAAAGTTCTATGACTTTAAAGTAGTAAGTATTATATAACTATTGCAAAATGTTACACAATTCACACATTTGGTAAATTGTGTAGTAAGGTAAGATTTTAATCTCTTTCTTTTTTATTTAACAGTAATATTAAAAAGCCGCCAACAAATACTACGGCACCTAATATCGGAGTCCAATTAACGGGGTTATTCTTTTCTACGCTTATTTCCACAGGGCCAATATCAATAACTTTTTCCTTTGTTACAATATTGAATCCTGTATAAATGAGCAGAACTAACCCGATTATGATGAGTGCAAAACCAGAAATCTTTGTAAACATGGCATTGTTTTTTTAAATGCTATGGAACGAATGTTTTTAATTTCCATCGGTATCACTAAGGCAAAAAGCTTTTTTGCTAACCAGATCCACAAATTTTACCAGATTAAAATTAAAGGCCTCTGGATTTTCAATATTCGCAACATGTCCTGCATGAGCTATAATTCTCAGCAATGAGTCTTTGATATTTTCATGTATTAACATAGCGGCATCCACCGGAATTATTTTATCTTCCTTACCGGCCATAACCAGTACCGGAATATTTATATTCTTTAGTGAGCTACAGGTTTCTTTACGTTCCGTCAATGCAAGCAATGTATTGCAAACTGATTGAGGAGAAGTTTTTACAATCATTTCTCTTACATTTTCAATTTCGTTTTTCTTCGTATTAAAAGAATCCGGGGCAAAAAGGTTTTTGATTGAAGTAGCTGCATAATTATTGATCCCTTTTTCTTTAATTATTTCAATTGTTTTTAATCTTTTTTCTTTTGCATTGGCAGAATCGGCAATACACTGTGTATCGCTTAGTACCAATGCATCAAAACGTTCTGGGTAATTTTCAACAGCAGTTAATGCGATATAGCCGCCCATTGATAAGCCACACAAGATTGCCCGGTCAATTTCTAATTTATCCATCAGCGCAATTAAATCGCCGGCAAAAAGTTCGATTGAAAATTTTTCTTTTCCACTCTCCGTATTTCCATGCCCGCGGATATCGTAGGCAATTACTCTGTAATTTTCTTTCAGAGCTCTCACCTGCATCTTCCACATTGATTTATTAAACGGAAAACCGTGAACGAAAATAAGAACCGGAGCATCATCGGGTCCATTATCATTATAACTGACAGAAATTTCATTTACATTCAAATTGAGATTGTTTCCTAAACAGCGCATCGGTTTATATTTTTAATTTATTTAAATATGAATTTTATTCAGTATTAAAATTCCGGTTTTTAAAAATCAGGAGTGTTATACCATTTGAAATAAAAATTATATAATTCATAGTTTTTATTATTGTCCGGCTAATGTGGGCTAAAGCCCACTGGTATAAGATGTGTTCATTATGAGGCTGTCTCAAAAGTCAGG
>JANOFP010000417.1:0-2139 GCA_031413675.1 Bacteroidota bacterium | reverse complement strand
GCAGCACTGTGTTCAAAATTTTTTGAGAGTTCCATTAATGAGCAATTATTTTTTATGTACCTGGCTTTATTACTACTATCGGGCTTTTGTTGCGTCGCATGCTGACGCTTGCGGTCAGCATTCCGATATATATCGTCGGAACTCTTCAGGGTTCTGTTCGTGATTCAACATTTCGGTTACAAGTTTATAATCTTATACTTTCACTTACATCTTCGTATTTTTATACAACTATGGAATGGTTCTGGATAATACTTGGAATAGTTTTATGCATCGTGGCTATACTTGGCAGCTTGCTTCCGCTTTTGCCCGGCCCGCCAGTTGCTTTTATCGGGTTGCTTTTACAACAATTGAGAGATCCAAACCCTTTTGATACAAAAACGATTTTATTTTTTGCAGGAGCAGTTGTTGTTTCTCTTGTTCTGGATTTTATGATTCCAATCTGGGGAACAAAAAAATTCGGAGGCACCAAATACGGAGTATGGGGCTGTACACTTGGATTTCTTGCTGCTTTTTGGATGGGGCCCTGGGGTGTTATTATCGGACCATTTGCAGGCGCCTTTGTTGGGGAAATGATAGCTGGGCAGAATTCAAAAAAATCATTCAAAGCTGCGATGGGTTCTTTTGTTGGTTTTCTATTGGGTTCATTTTTAAAACTGGTAGTTTGTTTCTTCATGCTTTTCTATATTATAAATAGCATTTAGCAAGATTTAATATCTCCTCTATAATTTTCTAACTTAGCTTTAATAATCATATTCGAAATATATGGCTAGCACAATTGCCCAAAAATTAAAAATAAAATCTGGTGATGTAATGCTTACCTTAAATGCACCATCCAATTTTAAAAAAGGATTGGAAGGATTGCCCACTGATGTAACAATCACCGGCTCAGGAAAAGATTATAACCAGGTGCATTGGTTTGTAATGAACCGGGCACAGATGGAAAAAGAAATGAGTAAAGTAATGAAATTGGTAAAGCCTGAAGTAATTGTGTGGGTTTATTATCCTAAGGGCACATCAAAAATTCAAACGGACTTAACAAGAGATAAAGGATGGGATTGCTTATTAGTAGAAGGCGATAAGCTCACCTGGATAAGCCTGATTTCTTTTGATGATACATGGAGCACATTTGGTTTTCGTGCAAAAACTGATGCTGACAAAAAGAAACAATTAAAGCCAAAAACTGAAAGAGAAATATTTAAATGGGTAAATCCGAAAACTAAAGAAGTAAAATTACCGGATGATTTAGCTGCAGTTTTAAAAAAGAATAAACCACAAGCTGAATATTTTAGTTCATTGTCTTTTACAAATAAAAAAGAATATATCGAGTGGATCGTAACTGCGAAACGCAGAGCAACAAGAAACGAAAGATTAACTGGCACCATTGAGCGGTTAAGTAACCAATGGAAAAACCCAAGAAATTTGTAGATGAAAACATTAAAACGAACAAACAGCGATGATAAAGATTTCAAAGCCCTGATTGCTCAATTGGATAAAGACCTCTCGGGCAGATATGGTATTAAACAATTAGAATACGACCAATATAATGTAATTGAAAACCTGGAAACAGTTGTAGTAGTTTATAATGATAATGGACCTATAGGTTGTGGTTGTTTCAAAAAATTTGACAACCATACAGCGGAAATAAAAAGAATGTTTGTTTCGGCAAATGAAAGAGGAAAAGGAATCGGTGCTATGATAATGATAGAATTGGAAAAATGGACAGTTGAATCAGGTTTCAAAAACCTGGTGCTGGAAACCGGTACGGAACAACCGGAAGCTGTTCATCTGTATAAAAAGCAAGGATTTAATATTATTCCTTGTTACGGTCCATATATCGGGAATGAAGAATTCAGTATCTGCATGAAAAAAATTATAAATTAGCAGAACAATAAATGCAACTCACTACTGAAATATATTTACGAATTGTGTCTGCTAAAGTTTATATAGATGACAACTACCAGGAATCTATCAATCTGGAGTTAATATCTCAAAAAGCTTTTTTATCCCGTTTTCATTTTCATCGGTTGTTCCGGCACATATATCAAAAGACACCGCTGGAGTACATTACAAAAAAACGGATTGATAAAGCCAAAATACTTTTATCAGAAAATAAACCTGTATCAGAAGTATGTAATGAAG
>JANOFP010000416.1:0-7286 GCA_031413675.1 Bacteroidota bacterium | reverse complement strand
CTGGGTAGATTTGGATAAAGATGGCGATAATGATTTAGTGATTGCATTGGAATGGGGTGACCTGGTTGCTTTTAAAAATGAAAAAGGAAAGTTTGATAAAATTTCCCTGAGCGATAAAAAAGGCTGGTGGAATTTTTTATTGCCTGTTGATGTGGATGGCGATGGCGACTTTGATTTAATAGCCGGTAATCTTGGATTAAATAACCGGTTAAAAGCGACACCACTTCAGCCTGTAAAATTGTATTACAACGATTATGATGATAATGACAAGAAAGAACAAATATTAACTTACTACCTGGGCAACAAAGAAATTCCTTTTGCAAATAAAGAAGAGCTGCAAAAGCAAATGCCGGGCATGAAAAAGAAATATTTATATGCCGAAGATTTTGCCAAAGCATCCTTAAATGATTTGTTTGGCGAAGCCAAATTAAAAAAGGCATCTGTACTTTCTGTCGATAATTTTTCAAATGTTGTTTTAATTAATAATGGCAACTGGGGTTTTTCAATAAAGGAATTGCCATGGGAGGCACAGCTGAGTTCTTATCGGGATGCTGTGGTTATAAATGCGAATGATGATGATAAGCCAGATATTTTATTAGCCGGAAATTTTTATCCTTGTAATATTCAGTTAGGGAAATATGATGCGGACTATGGAACAATCCTGGTTAATCAAGGAAATGGAAATTTCACTTGCGAATCATTGAACGGACTGGTGATAAAAGGTGAAGTACGACATATTCGAAAAATTAAAAGAGGAGATAAAGAAGCATTTATTTTGGCAAAAAATAATGACAGCCTGAGGGTCATTCAATTCAAATAAATCTTTTTATAAAACTATTTGAACGTACGATTATACAATCCTCCCACTTGTTGACCTTGCTTTTTCCCTTCTTCTATTGCCGAACGATAATGAATACCCCCATATAAACGGCTGATGCCAGCTTCATCTGCAGCTTGTTGAATAGAAGTAAAGGAACGCTGCAATCCTAAATATTCAAGTTCTGTAGTATCATGAAAAGAAATATTTTCTCCAAACAAATTTGTTAGCACAGTGGCTGCTGATGCTGTAATAACGCTATGCCCACTGGTGTATTCAGGAAAAGGCGGTGTTTGCAATAATGCATTCCATTCCGATTCTATATTTTCTCTGATAACAGTAATAGGCCGCACCATACGGCTACTATATTTTTCATCCCAGCAGGAAATAAAACCATCAAAAATGGCGCAGGAGGTAAGTGCATAAACTTTTGCTGTCTTTACAACATCTGTATTTGTTTGTTTGCATAAAATAGATATGATACCCATCCAATGACCGCCGGGTGTTGTTTTTTTAGTTGCAAACATCAAATGTCCCTGATGTTCGGTTACAAAAGGGTTGTCATCCCAGTAATGAGCTATTGTATCCTGCGAAAGGGTTAAGTGTTTACTTACTGTATAGGTTTCCATTAATTCTTTATAATACTTACTCTTTTTATCTAAATCATACGGTGGCGGTGGCGCTGGTTTAAATTGTGAAGTTGAATCTAACAGCATTGGTTTTATTAATCGCCAGTTCGGCTCTACTGCATCTGCATAGTCGGGTGGCGATTGCTGCCACTTGCCTGTTTCTTTAAATACACTATACTTCGCCATGCCTCTTGTTTTTTTATAATTATCGGCAGCGGCTCTTTTCAAAATGACAGATGCAATCGTATCGCCAAATGCAATTGAGTTCCTGAAGACTGACTCATCAGTTGCATTTTCAAATTCAGTTAAAAGTTGGCTTTCTGTTTTCTGCAAACTGTCTTTTGAAAAAGTAAGTGCTTTAGCAACTTTGAAAAAAGATTTTATAGCGGCTAAAGTATAATTGTATTGTTTAGTTTTTTCTGGTTGCGGAATTTCGGTAAAACCTTTCAACTGTGTTACCATCGAATTACTTCTGCTGTCCTTAAACCGAACTGCTTCATAAAAAGCAAGATTGCTGTATGCATAAATACGGCTGGCAACAGGCGGGGAAAAAATATCATACACAATTACATCTGTAAGCCGCTTTACACATTGATGTTGAAGGGTGGTTACATCAAGAGTTAAACTGGTTTTCTTTTGCTTACATGTAATAAATAGAGTAACAAGTAAAACAAGCGGTAGAAAATATAAAATTATTTTTTTCATACAGCAACTCAATTTGCAATTATTCTTTTTTGATTTTTATTATTCGTTATTTCTATTGTCTGAACCGTTGAGTTGAATTGAATAAACCTTCCTGATTGCGAAAAGAAAGATGAGCCATAATAAAACTCTTCTTTTCTTCGTTGCCCGTTCTTTAAATTTATTAGGGCTGAAACATCGCCTGATTCCAATCGGATAATTTTTGACTCCGGCAATTTACTTCTAAATAGTTTTAAAGAAGATGAGTTTTGACCGGCAGCTATGATTAATTTTCCGGAAGAAATTAATTGTACCATTCCTTTGCCATTACCCGGCACATAAAATCCACTTTGTAATATAGATAAGGGAGAAAAATTTCCTTTACCATCTCCCTGCAGTATCAATCCGTTCAATGCATCATATCTGCCAAATGGTGGTGCCATCGAAAATTCATTTCCATTTAAAGCAATATCAATATTTCCATCTCCATTAAAGTCATTTACAGCGATTCCATATACAGGGGCCCATTGCGATTGTGCCGGCAATTGGTGAAAAGTGAAATTCAGATTCCCTTTATTTTCTATCCAGCTTGTATAAAAATTGTTAGCAGTTAACTGTATTGCATCTTTAAGTTCTGCAGCAGAAAAAATCGTTGCCATTTCACTTTTAGCATATGAACTATAATTTGGAAATCGTTCTTTTGATGCACTCATTTCTCTTATAAATTCATCTCTGCCGGCAATCGGGAATTCTTTTTTCTCACCCGTTACTGTTGCGGGAAGATAGGTGCTGAAGACAGCATCAAAACTTCCATTATTGTCAAAGTCTTTTCCAAATGCTTTTAAAGGAAATTGTTTTGTCGGTTTCAAATAGCCGTTCATACCGCAATTGCCGGCTATATAATCCATATCACCATCATTATCTACATCAGCCGCACTTAAACTATTCCACCATCCCAATTCGGTTGAAAGGTTTGTTGTTGTTAAAACAAATTTTTTATTTTCATTTTTAAGCAATGTGATCGGCATCCATTCCCCTGCAATTAATAAATCAGGATTGCCATCATTATCTGCATCACTCCAAACAGCATCGCAGACCAAACCAATATTTTGCAATGCAGGGGCAATTTCTTTAGTAACATCTGTAAATATTATTTTCCCATTTTTCGAATCATTCCTAAGAAGAATACTGCTTACGGCCTTTGGGTAACTTCCGGGCAATACTCTTCCTCCTACAAACAAATCAAGATCGCCGTCCGTATCATAATCTGCAGCTTTTACACAACTCTTGGTGGTATAGTTTGGAATCAGAGCAGCAAAATCTTCTATAAAATTTCCTTTGCCATCATTAATATAAAAATGATCTGCATACACTTTTGTACCGGGTTCATTTTCTGCACCACCCGATGCTATATAAATATCCAAATCAGTATCGCCATCTGCATCAAACAAACAGATGCCACCATCATCCTGTAATTTTAATTTCGTTGTGTCAATGAAATATTTTTTTGCAAAACTTCCATCTGGGTTTTGTAAAAATAAGTTTGCATATTCCGGAGAGCCTCCACCGGCAATTAAATCATCCAGCCCGTCACCATTTACATCACCTGCGGCTAAAGTTGGTCCGTATTGGGTTAATTTATGTGGTATCATCCGCTGAATATTGTAATCAATAAAATCTGCTTCAGAAAAAACAGACTTCAACCCGGATGCTTTTGTAATATCGCTAAACCAATTATTTACTGCAATGCCTCCAATTGTATTGTTCCTATTTTCAACAGCTTCTTTTATATTAATTGAAATCGTTTGATTGGTTGAAATATTTATTAGAGTCTGTTTCATTTCATTTGGCCAACGAACTACAACCGAATCAATAATAGTTGAAGCACCAATACCAAAATGAGCAATGTTTTCAATACTGGACATATAACCACGATAAGGTGTGTATTCATACATTTGTATTTTCCCTTGATAAAATAAATTTATAACTGCACCAAAACCGTCAGTATTTAGTTTATCGCCAATAAGTTTTATGCGTAAATAATTATTATTTTTTGGTTCGGAATCATTCATGGTATTTTCCATTAATGTAGCTTCCATATTTGAGTTGTTTATCACAACATCCACATCGCCATCCTTATCAAAGTCTGCATACGCCATACCTGCTGAGAAAGTTGGAATTTCCCATCCCCAATCTTTTGTTTTATCACTAAAACTTATATCGCCATTATTATGAAAAATATAATTGTTGATTTTGACAGAAGGCAATTGTTGCAGCATTACCATTGGCGGAGTATTGGATACTGCGTAATTTCTGTACGCAATAAAATCCATATCTGTCAGATCTCTGGGCAATCCATTTGTTATCATTAAATCCCGGAAGCCATCATTGTCAGCATCTACAGCCAATGGCGCCCAGCTCCAGTCGGTATGTGCTATACCACCGAAATAAGCCACTTCACTAAATATCGGGTTGCCAATTGAATCATTATCTAACATTCTTACGCCTTGATTTAATTGTAAGGTATTGCGGGCATATTGGTGCATATAGCCATATAAGGGTGAGTTTTGAAAAGTTTGATAACTGATTGGATTGTTAATCATTTTTTGCCGGTAATTATCTGCCGGAGCCATATCCATTTCTATTATATCCGCAAGTCCGTCATTATTGATATCGGCAATATCATTACCCATTCCATTTTTACTGGTATGTTTAAAATATTCCTGAATGCGGTCGGTAAAAGTTCCATCTTGATTATTGATATAAAGATGATTGTTGGAGAGGTAATCATTACTTACATAAATATCTTTCCACCCATCCAGGTTGATGTCTGCAATATTTAAACCAAAGCCGTAACCTTCTATTAAAATACCTGCTTGTTTTGAAACATCAGTGAAGACCGGATGTTTTAATCGATCATCCCAATCATTACGCAAAAGTTTATCCGTATTGGGCCAACTTCCATCTTTACGTATTGGGCGAAATTCATTTGGATACGTACCATCCAGTTCATTTACTAAAAGATAAACATCTAAGTCGCCATCATTGTCGTAATCAAAAAAAGCCGACATATGTGTGCTTGAAGAATCAGCTAGCCCATACTCTTCTGCTTGTTCTTTAAATAAAGGGATGCCCGAAATTTTATCAGCTCCCTGATTTATATAAAGTAAATTTTTCCGTTCTGATGCCGGAAGTCGAACGGCAGCATTTACATAAATATCATCTAAACCGTCATTGTTGATATCAACTACTGTTACACCTTTACACCATTTTCCATTTCCACCAACTCCGGCTGTATCCGTTACATCTTCAAACTTCATCTTACCCCGGTTAATATATAATTTATTAGGTACCAGGTTTCCGGTAAAATAAATATCGGGTAAACTATCATTATTAAAATCACCAATGCCCACACCACCGCCATTATAAATGTATTCGTAGTATAGAACATTTAATTCCTCATCTTCCTTTATTTCATTGTTGAAATGAATACCACTTTTGTCGGGCTTTACTTCGCGAAATAGTGGTTGCTTTTGTTTACAAGCCGGGATAAAAAATAAACTGAGTGTAAAGAAAGTAGCAAGATTGAGTATAAATATAAAATTTTTCATTCACTCGGTTTTGAATTTATAAACTCCTGAACAATTTCTAAACGATCTGTTCTTTGCTAAAAAATAGGGTAATAAAATTTTGTAACCCATTTTGAAGTATCTGATTCTTTTAACCTGTCTGTAATTAGTAACTGATACGGAATAGCCGGTGACGAAATTCCGTAATCGGAACGATAGTTTTCAAAATTATCAAAAGCTTTTTTAATAGCAGTCGGGCCGCCGGTAAAAGAAGCTTCCAACACATTGCCTCCCTTGAGAACTAATTTGGGCGAAAAGATGCTGCTTGCTGGCAACAATTTTTCTGTTGCAATTGCCACCATTGCTTCATAATTGTTTGTGCCCTCAACATGAACATTCAGCATCGGATAATTTTTTTCAACAGCATTGCTACTACTGATATATTTTCTTAACAGCCCAATCATAGAATCTATTTCCTGATCATTGGGGTAATGATTAAATGTACGGCGGGTTGAAATTAAAACCGAGTCAGATACTTTTATAAGCTGAACTTTGAAGCCATATAGGTTTTCTTCTTTTGTCAAATTATCTTTCAATCGTTCTATTAAAATATCCAGGCTTTTTTTTATGCGGGTTGCTTTAAAATATTGCATTAAACGGGTAACAGGATTTTTGCTACTTTCAAATTCGCAGCTCCACAAGTAAATGATAGAATCATTATCGTCCGGTACAATTTTTAAAAGTGTCGTCAACGAATCTTTTTTATCCAGTAATTGTAATTCAAAAGCATTCAGCATTTTTTTAGTAAGCCGGAAATCAAGTTCATTGTAATAAAATGGTTTTGTACCCGGCCACCATTTATTCCAGTTTGCATCATTTTCCAAAAACCGCTGTGCAGCTTTTAGATTCGCATGACCGCTTGCAGCCGCAGAAATTTTAATTTTGGAAGGGATAAAAACATAACTGGCTATAATTATAATAGCCGCAAACGTTAGCAGAATGATTAATATTCTTTTCATGATATTATTAAACTAAATCGGGTTAAATTCAAGCCTGAAAAAGACAACATATATGAAACAATTGATGCTGATTACAGGCTTTGCAATAATAGCAAAATTTTGCATGGCACAGGATGCCTGGAAAATAAAAGCTGATAAAATTGACCCAAATAATTATTATGGCATCACAGTGGCAAATGGAATGATTGGTATTGTTTCATCTCCCGAACCATTTAAAGTAAAAGACGTAGTACTGGCCGGTGCTTATGATTTGTATGGCAGGGGTAGGGTAAGTAATTTCCTCAAAAGTTTTAACCTGCTTAATATGTATCTCGAAATAGACGGAAAAAGAATTGATGCAAAAGCGGCATCTGATATGCAGCAGGAACTGGATATGCGCAAAGCTTCATTTACCACTACATTTAATTATGGAGATAAAGCAACGGTTACCTATACTTATTATTCACTTCGCCATTTGCCTTATACCGTTTTAATGGATGTGAGCATTACAGCTAAAAAATCTGCAGGATCCAGTGGAGAAATTAATATTACAGGCGCCAGTGTGATGGAAGCACCTGATGCATTAAAAAAT
>JANOFP010000415.1:0-4425 GCA_031413675.1 Bacteroidota bacterium | reverse complement strand
TATTTACAGCCGGTACAATTTTATTTCTTTCCTGAATTATAAATTGAAAAAAAGGATCAGAAGAACTAAAATACTGACGAATGAGATTTTCTTTGAGTGTTATTTTATTTAAAAGATTTATTTCTTTAAGTATCCCATTTTTTTCAGAACTATTGTAAGGTGAAAAAACAGAAATCGGTTCATAAAATTTAGTTTTTTTGTTTTTTTGAAAGCTTAACAACTCGCCACGGTAATTTAGATAATCATTAATTTTATCATCATTACCCGAATTCTTCGTACCTGGATCTATTAATGTAACCTTTGCATCAACCGACCGGAGTAGTATAAGACTGCTGTCCGTTTTACCATTCACATCTTTCCCATACTCTTCTTCAAATTCCATCCGTATTGCTGAGTTTGAAAAACCTGAAACGGCATCGCCATAACGGGCAATTAAAAAACCACTACCATCATTATATCTTGTTAAAAAAGCCTGATAATTATTTGTAGTTCCTTGTACATTGAAGAAATATTTAAACTCATATAGAGTTTGTGAAAAACAAGTATTGCCAGCAAAAAATAAAATTCCGATAAGTAATAAAATTGGATTAACCCCCTGTCTTGAAATCGATTGACTGTCTGCTTTTTTTGTCTTAATCATTCGTAAATAAATTTGAATGCGAAAGTTAAAAAAAAATACGACTCGTTTCAAGTAGATATTGATATCAATTTTTGAATTATCAATACCAGCTTCTATTAATAAAAACCCGAATGCGGCAAATTTGAACTAACTTGCACGGTCTGCTGATTGTTCTATTAGCAATAATCCTTCAACATTCTATTTTTAATATGAAAAAAGATACGATATATCAGTTTGTTTGTTTTGTAACAGCTCTTGGTCCTGATGATTTTGCACCACAATGGGAAAAATTTGCAAAAAGATTAAAAGTTAGTAAAGCGGATGCTCCATTAGTACAGCAAACGTCTGGCTCCAAAAACAGGTTTCGATATATTTCAACTCATGAATGGAGTGAACAGGATATCCAGTTTAGTTTTATGACCAATAAGAAAGTTGAACATTTTCCAGAACATAGTGTACGGGTAGTGCAGATTGGTGGTTATGTGCCTTTTCAAATTAAGAAAAAACATAACGAAGATGAAAACGATGTAAAGGTGATGGCTTTTATCGGACATAACGAAAATGATCTTGATTTCTATACTCAGCTTCCACAAGCCAAGCACCTGAATATATTCCAGGCATTTTATGAAAATTGCACATTTGCATATATCATGGAATTTTTTGTATCAGAATCAGATGCTGCTGAATTACTACAAATTTTAAAACAACGATCCGGTGTGGAAGTGGGTATTTATAAAGAATGCCTTGTACCACAGGATTAAAATTTCAACCGCTTGTTGAAAATATTTTATAAAAAAAACTCCACAACAATGTGGAGTTTTTTTTATGTGAATTATTTATTTTTTTTGTCAGCGTTGTGTAAATGCTCTGCTTGATCTTCTGCCCCTGCTTACAGATGGAAAATTTGCTGCAGGTTTTTTATCTGTTTGTTCAGGTGCATTATGCATTAACGGGCTATCAAACTGATGACCTTTCACAACCGGAATTGTTTTCTTGATTAATTTTTGAATATCATTCAAAAATATTTTTTCACTCCAGTCGCAAAATGAAATGGCAATACCACTCGCTCCTGCCCTTCCGGTTCTTCCGATCCGGTGTACATATGTTTCAGGAATATTCGGCAGCTCAAAATTCAACACATGGGTTAATTCATCAATATCAATTCCTCGTGCTGCAATATCTGTTGCCACCAGCACTCTTGTTTTTCTATTTTTAAAATTACTCAATGCACTTTGTCTTGCATTCTGAGTTTTATTTCCATGAATCGCTTCGGTGCGAATGCCGGCCTGATTTAAACTTCTTGCCAGTTTATCCGCAGCATATTTCATCTGGGTAAAAATTAAAACAGTTTCGATGGTCTGATCTTTCAGCAACTGTATCAGCAGCGGCATTTTGTTTTGTTTTTCTACAAAATAAACTGATTGCTGAATCATATCCACTGTCGATGCAGGTGGTGTTACTTCCACTCTTACCGGATTGGTTAGTAACATACCTGAAAGTTGTTTTATTTCATTCGGCATCGTAGCAGAAAAAAACAATGTTTGCCTTTTTGAAGGCAGGGTTGCGATGATGCGTCTTACATCATGTATAAAACCCATATCCAGCATTCGATCTGCTTCATCCAAAACAAAATATTGTATTTGATCTAATGAAAGAACACGTTGCTGCATCAAATCAAGTAAGCGGCCCGGCGTAGCAACTATTATATCTACACCACTGCGTATTGCCTGTACCTGGCTATATTGAGGTACGCCACCAAAAATTACTTTATGACGAAATGGAAGATAATGACCGTACGCTTCAATACTTTCTCCTATTTGAATTGCAAGCTCACGGGTAGGTGTAAGAATTAATGTCTGAATACGATGCGTATTTTGTTTTTTATGCTGATCCGGATTTTGTTTACGCAGTTCATGTTCCTTTAGTTTTTGCTCATACATCAACTGTAAAATAGGAATGGTGAAAGCAGCCGTTTTTCCGGTTCCTGTTTGGGCACATCCGAGCAAATCTCTTTTTTCTAAAATAGCAGGAATGGCTTGTTCCTGAATGGGTGTTGGGGTGGTGTACCCTTCGTTGCTTAAAGCCCTTAGTACAGGCTCTATAAGCTGTAAATTGTTAAATGACACAATAAAATTTTTAATTAATAAATGTGATAAGGCTACCAAACAGAATGATTTGATACTTTATCCGCCTTAGGTTAGAACATCACAATATTTGGAGATGATAACTTCACAAACAGAGAGAGCAATAACAATAAGAACCGCAAAGATAGCTTTCAAGAGCCGCATTTGCTAATTAAATTTTTATTGGTAGAAATGATTGATTCAATATAGTTACTATTGAAAAAACATCTAATGTTCCAATGTTTTGGTTTCGGGTATATCTATCAGTTTAAAATAAGTTACTTTAAACCGGTTGTCAACAATTTCACCTTGTACTGCAGCTTTTCGTATTGCATTACAAAAACCATCCTTAGCATGTGCATTGCCATGTTCGTCAATCGAAGTGCCATCTACAAAATATGCTTTTCCATTTATGCGTACTGCCAAATCACAACTTTTACCGGGCAAACCCAACCTGCATTCACCACATGCTGTTTCAACTGTATCCGTTTTTTTAGATAAGTCGGGTTTGCTTTTCAGGGTGCTGTTGTTTTGAGAAAAGCTGTTTAACCCAAATAAACAACAGATAAAAAGAATAAAAATATTTTTCATGAACTTGTTTTTGAGAACTCAAACTCAAATTATTTTTTTTAAAGGAATATTTTTTACTGTAGCCGAATGCAGAAAAAAACCCAAACTCTGAAATAATACCGAATCGCCATACAATTTAGTCCAAAACGAAAGTCGTCTCTGCTCTCGGTATTATACCAGATTTTTTTGGATTAAATATTAAATCAAATTGGTATAAGTGCTCGGGTTCAGGCAAGCATAATTTTAAAAATCCGGTTCATAACCGCAATTAGTTCTGTACATTTACAAAAAAAAATCATGAATCTATTTGTAGCTGGTCTTCCTTACGATTTAGATGATGCCGAGTTGGAAGAAATATTTGAAAAATTCGGCAAAGTAAACTCCGCTAAAGTTGCAATAGACAGAGAGACGGGCAAAAGTCGTGGCTTTGGCTTTGTGGACATGGCAAATGCTGAAGAAGGAAGAGATGCAATAGAAAATTTGAAAGATATTATGCTTGGCACTAAACAGCTTGTTGTAAAAGAAGCTGAAGATCGCCAAGGTGGTGGCGGCGGTGGACAACGTGGAGGTGGCGGCGGTGGTGGTTATCGTGGAGGTGGTGGTGGTAATAGCGGCGGCGGTGGTTATCGTGGTGGTGGTGGTGGAAATAGTGGCGGCGGTGGTTATCGAGGAGGTGGTGGTGGAAATAACAGAGATGGAAATCGTTATTAATATAAATTAAATTTTAATTCTATTTTTTTTTGGGATCATTTTATCATAAGATAATTGATCCCTTTCTTTTAATTAAAATTTCTTTTCGATTAAACTGAAGTAGTCTAGGCAAAGTTGATTTTAAAAAAAATATGCCTCCGTTTTATCTGGATTATAAACATGCATCCCGCAGCATTTTCATATATGTCACTCCCTCTTCCCGTGTAAAAACAATATTTCGTTCAGGAATATTTTCCGGGTTATTATAATTTTCCAATGCTTTATCTATACTTTCTTCCCGCAATAAATGCAGCATGGGATAGACGGAACGGTTGGTATAGTTGCAGGAGGCCGTTGGCGGCCATCATCAATTTACGCAGTTCACGCATCGCGGGCGGCACGCCGTTTTCCACATGCCAATCG
>JANOFP010000414.1:0-3633 GCA_031413675.1 Bacteroidota bacterium | reverse complement strand
GGAGGTGCTACTGGAAATAAACTTGTAAAAACAGTTTCAAAATCTGGAACTGATTCTGTTGTTATCATTTATACTTATAATTCGTCAGCCAAATTAATAAATGAAAAATCGGTTGGGATGAGCGGAACATTTGATGCTGGTAATGAAGTACGATATTATAGAAATGGGTCGGGAATACTTACCCGGTTTACACAAATAAACCCAAACTTCGTGGTAGTAGGAATTGACAGTGTGGTTACGAATGTATACTACAATTCGTCTTTATCCCGTTATACTGCAACCATTTTTAAAATAAGTTTTATGGGGTTTAGTATTACTGATAGCTCGGTAATGATTTATGATGGAACTGGAAAACTAATTCGTACCGATGAATATCAAAACATTCCATTCGTAACAACAGGTTATGAATTAGTTGCTAAAACAAATTTTTCGTACGATGCAATAGGCAGCATTACACAAATGGATATTTATTCTCACGATGCTGCTACTTCAAGCGATGATCTGGAGGGTACTTATAAATATTCGTATGATGCGAAATCAAATGCCTTTGATGCTGTAGCTATGCTAAGTCAGAAATATGAAGCTATCGTTACCGATCATATTGAATGGGTTTCGATACACAACGTTAACAAATTTGAGTTTTTTGATCTGCTGACACCTGCCAATAATTTTATATTTGATTTTATTTTTACTTATAACAGTAACAACAAACCTGCAACTGCAACAGGTACTCAAACGCCGGGTGGTGCTACTCAAACAGGAACTTTTTATTATCAGTAATAGATGGGAATAAATTTATATAGAGCAGCGCCAGTTATAACCGTTGCATTTTTTTAAATTGTAAAAAGTGAGCCGCTTTCAATCATATCTCAATTCAGCCAGCCAGATTTTACAGCAGTATAATGGCAACGAACCCTTTGCTTCATTTCTTAAAAAATATTTTTCTGCCAATAAAAAATTTGGTTCCAAAGACAGGAAGCAAGTAAGTAATCTTTGTTATTGTTTTTTCAGATTGGGAAAAGCGGTGATGAATGTTTCTTTAGAAGAAAAAATTCTAACAGCATTGTTTTTATGTTCCAGTCATTCAAATGAAATATTAGAAGCATTAAAACCAGAATGGAATGAAAAAACAGGATTAAGAATTGAAGAAAAATGTTCAATGTTCAATACTCAATTCTCAACCTTGCCTGCCGGCAGGCAGGTATTCAATGTGTTTCCGTGGAAAGAAGAACTAAGTGCTGGTATTGATCATGAAAAATTATGCGAATCTTTTCTTATACAGCCGGATTTATTTCTTCGTCTGCGGCCTGGAAAGGAAACACCAGTAAAGCAAAAACTGCAGGATGCCGGAATTCAGTTTGAAACAATTTCAAATACTTGTCTTGTTTTACCAAATTCTTCAAAGCTTGATTCTATACTTGAATTGGATAAAGAAGTTATTATTCAGGATTACAGTTCACAACGAACAGGGGAGTTCATTCAATCTGCAATCGAAAACCTGCCTGCCGGCAGGCAAGGTCGGCAATCTGAAATTTCTCTCTGGGATTGCTGTGCAGGTAGTGGTGGCAAATCCATTATGGTTTATGATCTGAATCCGGATATTGAAATAACAGTTTCAGATATGCGGGAAAGTATTCTTGCCAATTTGAAAAAAAGATTTGAGAAAGCCGGAGTAAAAAAATATCAAGCTACTGTACTTGATTTAAATGAAAAAAATATTCAACATGCAATATTCAATATTCAATATTCAATAATGCTTGCTGATGTTCCTTGCACAGGCAGTGGCACCTGGAGCCGCACACCAGAACAATTGTATTTTTTTAATGAGAACCCGTCTGCCGGACGGGCAGGTAAAATTGAAATATATGCTTCCTTGCAAAAGCAAATTATTGGAAATGTAATTCCTCATCTTAAACCGGGTGGATTTTTCCTCTATATCACCTGCTCGGTATTTAAAAAAGAAAATGAAGATCAGGTTGAGTTTATTAAGAGCAACTTTAATCTTGAGTTAGTTAAAATGGAATTATTCAAGGGCTATGATATGAAAGCAGATACCCTATTTGCTGCATTGTTTAAAAAAAGCGAAAAATAATTTTAATATAGTAGTTCTGATTTCCCTCTCCTTTGGAGAGGGATTAAGGGTGAGGTTTATAGTTTTATCCATTCAGATGTTGAAATTAATTTCTTGCCGTTATAAACTGTTATATAATATTTCCCCATTGTTAATCTTTGATAGGGGAGTTCTATAATTTTTTTGCCTGTAGGTTTCGAAGATTTTATGGTATGCATCAACCTTCCTTTTGCGTCAAGTATTGAAATAGTCAGTTGCTGTATGGCGTAAGGTGTTTCAATGACCAGATTCGTAGCCGTTGCTGATGGATTAGGAAGTACAGAAACTTTTTCTCCATTTATTGATGTACCACCTGTACCCGTTGTAGTGCATCCGGTTGTCAGATTGAATGAAGCTGTATCAATATATTCAGCAGCAAACCCTGCAACACTTGTATCTATTTTTTGGCGTATTCGATATTGAACTGTTCCTGCAGATACATTTACCAAAACATTATTAAATGTATAACTGCGATTGCTTAATAAAATATTTCCTGTTAAGGCTGGTACGTCTGCAATTTTTACAAAATTTAAATCATCTGGTGTCTTTCTTTCTATTTCGTATGCCATTGCACTTATATCTTTTGTATTCCAATTTAGGGTAACTGTACAAGTATTTAAAGTTGCAGTAGAAGTTGCAAAATCTTTTAACATCGAACCAAATGCTTTTTTCATATCAGGTATGCCATAGCCAATCCGATCGTTAGGTGATAAACTGATGCTGCCGGCATTTCTCAATGCCTGAATAATTTTCATATTATTAAATTCCGGAAATGCCTGCCATAAAATTGTTCCAAGACCAGCCATATTCGGACAGGCAAACGAAGTTCCATTTGAAGTGCCAACGGTATTATTCGTTGCTTGTACCAATGCACTAACACCTACCGAAGCCATATCAGGTTTAATCTGACCATCACTTGAGGGACCAAAACTGGAAAACGAACCAACCGTACCACTTGTGTTTACTGCACCTACTGCCACGACACTATCACCATCGGAAGGTGTAATAATAAAATGCCATGCATTAGCACCTTCATTACCCGCAGCATTAAAAAATAAAATTCCTTTTTTTGCTGCAAGATCAGCTCCTCTTACACTCATTGTAGTATTGCCATTCATATTGGCATAAGTATAGTTGAACGATGGGTTATCAAATTCAAAATAGCCAAGTGAAGCAGAAATAACATCTGCCCCTGAACTATCTGCTTTTTCCATACCACAAACCATATTATGTTCTTCAATTGGAAATTCGGTGGCAACATCTTCTGTCCGGTATAAATAAAAATTTGCTTTGGGTGCTTTGCCAATAAATACTCCCGGAATATTAGCTGCTATTGTGGAAAGGCATTGCATCCCGTGAGGATGATCTTCATTTACACTTGCTTCCCTGTTTACAAAATCCCAGGTACCCAGCACCTGGTTATTTGTAATAATGCTGTCCATTGCATCTAATGTCTGGTAATTTAAAAATCCGCCATCCAACAACGCAATCTGCATGCCCTGACCACGCAAACCAATATTATG
>JANOFP010000413.1:0-3334 GCA_031413675.1 Bacteroidota bacterium | reverse complement strand
GGTAGTATGATGACTAGTTGACAAAAAAAGAAAAGCCCCCGGATTGAGGGACTTTCTTTTTCTGGAGTGGGCTTTCGATTGCTTGCTTGCAGGGAATTATAATAAATAATGATTAACGGTTTACCAATGCTTATTTGGTTTTTTGCAATCGACTCTTTTTAACGACCCAAAGCTATAGGGCTAAGAAATACCAGACAATACCACGAAAGAGGTATTTTTCAGCGGCGGAGATAAAGCAGGTATTTATCTTGAAAGAAGGGCTCATTAAAAATTTCTACAATGCTGTTGATATGGGGTTTTTTGCCACTTTCTTTTATTTCATTGATTAAATCGCCGCCTTTAAGGCAGATGAGACCAGGCGGGTGCGAATTAAATTGTACCATTGATTGTGTACTACTCTTCAACAGTGGCAAACTCCAATACCACAAATCTTTAAGTGGTGCTACCGCTCTTGAAACGGCAAAATCAAACTTTTTATTTTTTATATCTTCGGCACGGGTATGTTGCGTTGTTAAATTTTTTAAACCAATAGCATCAGCAATTTCCTGCACTACTTTTAACTTTTTTGCAATACTATCTACCAAATGAAATTTTACTTCAGGAAAATAAATTGCCAGTGGAATACCGGGAAAGCCACCGCCAGTTCCGATATCGATTATTTCAGTGCCTGCTTTAAAATCAAAAACAGCTGCGATACTTAAAGAATGCAATACATGTTTTTCATATAAGCTATCAATATCTTTTCGTGAAATAACATTAATCTTACTGTTCCAGTCTTTATACAATTCATCCAGGCCTTTGAATTGCTCAAGTTGCGGGGGTGTAAAATCAGAAAAGTATTTTAGTAATAAATCCATGGAGATTGCAGATTAAAATATTTAAAACTCCCTACCTTAAAACTTTGTAAGGCAGATTGTGAATAAAAGACTTGAGTGTTGAGTATCGTTTATTGATTATTGCATATTTCCTATTGTCAAATAATATAAAAGACATGTTAACTTTTTTGACTGCTGACAGCTGACTGATCACTGCCTCACCATTCATTTCTTGTCTTTCTAAATAATGCTGGTGCAAAAAGTATATAATAAAAGAACATCCAGAGATCGAAAAACAAAAACCAGATCCACAAATCCTGTTCATTTAATTTTTTCATGGAAAAATAAAAAATAACAGCCTGAATAATCAGCCTTGCTGCAAATGCAATTAATGCCAGTTGCCAATTGTAAAGTAGTATGGTGGCAATCAATACCGGGTAAAAAACAAATTGCGTTATAGAATAAAGACCCAATAAAAATTTATGGATAGGTTTATAAAATTTTGAAGTGGAATAATGCCTTGTTTTCTGACGCAGCCATGCACCAAATGTTTTTTTTGGAATAGAATAGGTCATCGCTTCTTTATCAATCAGAACTGCTGTGTTATTTTTTGTCGCTACTTTATTGATGAACAAATCATCATCGCCGCCGGGTATATGATTGATAGATGAAAATCCTTTGCTGCGCATAAACAAATCCTTTTTATACGACAAATTTCTACCCACACCCATATACGGTATGCCTGCCAGGGCATAAGAAAGATATTGAATAGCCGAATGAAAAGTCTCAAACCGGATTAATTTGTTCAGCAACCCTTTTGCTTTATGATACGCACCATAACCCAATACAATTTCTTTTTCGTCGGTATAGGCATTCTGCATTTTATATACCCAATGTTCGCTGGAGGGAACACAATCTGCATCGGTAAGCAGCAGTACTTCATGATTGGCTTCTTTGATGCCGATACTCAACGGATATTTTTTTCCTGAAATTAATTTTGCTTCCTGGGTAAGTTCTACCACTTGTAACCGGTCTTTAAAAGTTTTTTTTAGTTCCTGTAAAATATACTTTGTATCATCTACCGAATTGTCATTGATAACCGTTACTTCATAGGTAGAAGAATAATCCTGTACCAGCAATCCCGGCAGGTTCCTAGCCAGGTTTTCATCTTCATCCCGTGCACACACCACAACAGACACAGGATGCTGCTGCGATTTTTCTTTTGATTTAATTTTATAAAATGCCACACGGCTAAAAAAAAATAAATAATAGAAAAGCTGGATGACAGTAACAGCAATTAATACGTAAAAAAGTAATTCAGTCCAGTGGATGGTTGGCATGTCGGCGAAGATAAGAAAGACAGATTTTAGATTGAATATTTAATATTGCATATTGAAAATTTCAAATTTTAAATTGAAGAAAGCAAGAAGTTTAAGGCTCACGGCTTATTCCTTAAATTGTGCCTCAATATGCCAGCATTAAAATTTGAACTGAATAACACTTATAAAAATTCCAAAGCAAGGGCTGGAAAGATGACGACTGATCATGGAGAAATTCTTACGCCAATTTTTATGCCTGTGGGTACTGCAGGCAGTGTGAAAGCAGTTACACAAAAACAATTGGCAGAAGAAGTAAAAGCCCAAATCATTTTAGGCAATACCTATCATTTATATTTAAGACCGGGTGTAGATGTGATTGAGCAAGCAGGTGGGTTACATCAATTCATGAATTGGAAAAAACCAATACTGACTGACAGTGGCGGCTACCAGGTTTTTTCGTTGGCTGGTACCCGGAAAATAAAAGAAGAGGGTGTCACATTTCAAAGTCATATTGATGGCAGCAAACATTTATTTACACCCGAACGGGTGATGGATATACAGCGTAGTATTGGTGCCGATATAATAATGGCATTTGATGAATGCCCGCCCGGTGGCAGCGATTATAAATATGCTAAAAAAAGTATGGAGCTTACACATCGCTGGCTCGACAGATGTTTGAATCAGTTTAATTCAACAAAAGATAAATACAACTACACTCAAAATCTTTTTCCAATAGTACAGGGCGGCGCATTTAAAGAATTAAGAAAAGAAAGTTGTGAATATATTACCGGAAAAAATGCTACTGGTAATGCAATTGGTGGATTAAGTGTTGGCGAACCGGAAAATGTAATGTATGAAATATGTGATTGGTGTTGCGATAACTTACCAGCCAACAAACCCCGTTACCTGATGGGTGTAGGCACACCCTGGAATATGCTGGAGTGTATCAGCATGGGTATAGATCTGTTTGATTGTGTAATGCCCACCCGCAGCGGACGCAATGCAATGTTATTTACAACCAAAGGCGTTATTAATATTGACAATAAAAAATGGGAAAACGATTTTTCTCCATTAGATGATGGTTTAGATTGTGAAGTAAGTAATTATTACAGCAAAGCCTATCTCCGGCATTTAATGAAAGCAAAAGAATTTTTAGGATTCACCATTGCCAGCGTACATAATCTTGCTTTTTATTTATGG
>JANOFP010000412.1:0-3643 GCA_031413675.1 Bacteroidota bacterium | reverse complement strand
ATATAAAAGCTGTGGCGACCAATAGTTATTCCCATACTTACTATCTGCTTCTTTCTTTTTAGTAACTGCTTCAGAAAATTTTCCTTCTATAAAAAGATCATAAATATTTTCATAAATTTTAGTTACATCCGGGTTTGGTGTTTTTGATTCAGGATCTTTTCCTGTAGTTACAATTTTTGTAAAACGATCCTCCGTATATTTCTCACTCATCAGTCTTTTAATTGCTGCTGCTTTTGCTGACTCGCCGTTTTTATTATAACAATAGTAAAGATTGAAATACACTTCATTCATTTTTTCAAAAGTGGTTGCTAACGTTCTCAATCGTTCCAGGCTTTCTGTACCAGCATCACAATCTTCTGTTTCCTGTATATATGTTTTACCTAAAATAAATAATGCAGCAGCTATAGAACTGTCGGATGTCTTTTTTGCTTCAACGGTCAATGGCAAATTTTCATATAATGCATCAAATGTTATTTCCTGAGGTTGATTCGTAGTTGCATTATTATTTGAAATTAAAGCGGTTTTCAAATCATTTTTTGCCTGAAGGACACCACTAATAGCTGAGGCTCGTCGCCAGTTATCAAGATTGGGTCGATTGCCCCATCGGGTTTTAAATTCGGCCTGTCCTCTTTGTTTGTTTGCAGCGTTATAAAAATACCAATCACCTTTACCACTCCCGGTGTTTGGAAAAAGACCGGGTGCTGCTGCAGGTATAGCAGCCAACGAACCGGTTGTAAGAGGTTCATCCTTCAATCCTTGTTTTTTTCTCAGCTCACGTACCAAATTTTTTATAAATGATTTTCTTACATCTTCTGTCATCGCAGCAATGCGTTGTAAACTATCTTCCCGGTTTACGATATCAATATTGTCGGCAATTTTTTGTAACCAGGCTTTTCTTTCTATCAGCATTTCTCTTTTATCAGCCAGCAATTCATCACTCATATTCAAACTGTCGTGAAAATTATATGAAAGACGATATTGTTTTTTTGATAGTGTAAGTTCGGCTATTTGTAAAAATGCTTTATTACGTTGAGATAGATCGTTGGATGGAATTTCGGTGCTTTTTTTCAATAAAGCTAAAGCTCCATCAATATTGTTTCGCTCCAGTTCCATTTGCGCAGCCATATAATAAATGATATCCTGATACTCGGTGTATTTATCCCGCTTTGCCATTTTTAGCAACTCAGCAATATTTTTATCAATGTAATTATCGCCGCCATCTTTATTTACCCGTATGGTGGCAAGCCTTGCATAAATGTCTAAAACAGGGTCTGTGGTATGACCAATTGTTTTTGTATAAAATTTTTCTGATTCTTTAAAATTTCCGGATGCTTCATACAATTGACCGATTAGATATTCCCATCTTGATTGTTCCTGTTTATTGGTAGTTACACCCAATGCGTTTGATAAATGTAAGGCGGCGCTATCCCAATTATTTTGTTTATAAAACCAAAGAGCCTGCACTTCTTCCAAATCATTCTGCAATCGTTTTGGAAAATTGGGATCATTTTTTAATGTGATAATTAAACTGGCGGCTTCAGCATATTCATCCCTTGCCAGTGCATTTCTTATTTGCCAGATAAAAGCATCGTTACGGCTTGGGGGTTTTGAAAATATTTTTTTAGGTAAACTGTTTTTTTCTTTTGTTGAAATGCTGAAAGCATTATTACCATCACGGTTACTTCCGATAGTAGCTGAATATCCATCTTTTTCTTTTTTTACAAAAGCATAATTTATAAACTGAAACATGGAATAGGCGCTATCAAAATCTTTTTTCAAAAAATAAGCAGCACCCCAAAGCAGATAAAGATTATCGGCCCAATCATTTCTTAAATCATGCAAGGCAACTCCGGTTTGCGATTTATCAATAATGCTGTCCAATTGTAATGAATCCCGTTGCGTATCATCCAGCGAATAATTGTAAAATGGAAGGAGTTTTGAATAATCGTCAACAAAATTTGATTTGGCACGTTCCAATACCTCATTTAGTTTTTGATTGGCATTAAAAACATAATTGAAATGTGTAACGGTGTTTTGAACAAAGCGTCGGGGGAGTGTAAATTTTTTCTGGTCGGATTTTTCGCTGCGTAAAGTACGTTCTTCAAATTCTTTTGGCTTCTTAAGATTGAAAGAAATTCCTAACTGACCGTAAGCATTTTGATATGCCTGGCAGATAAGGGATAGGAGCAGTATAGTGAATAGGTTTTTGTAAGGTCGCATTTCGGCGCAATCTAAATTCTATTAACTGAAAATCAAACATTTTAGTATAAAAACACCTGTATTTTTCTTTGAAAATGCTTTCTTTTGCTGCAAATCAAAAATGCATTTATTACTTTAGCAGTATAATGGCAAAACTTGAGGCAGGATCAACATTAAAAAGACTCCGCAACCGGTACCGGTTGCTGGTGATGAATGATGATACTTATGAAGAAGTGGTTACCTTTAAACTTTCGAGACTGAGTGTTTATATCATGCTTTGCTCGATTTTTGTATTATTGGTGGGACTCACAGTAGCTCTTATGGTTTTTACAGATATTAAATATTATTTGCCCGGAAATGATGAAGTGAAAATAGGCCGGGAGTATAAGCAATTAAAATACCGGGCAGATTCGCTGGAGCGGGAAGTAATTTATCTGACTAAGTATAATGACAATATCAGGAAAGTGCTGACCGGCAACACAAAAATGACACTTGATACGAATAAAATTGCGGTACCCAAGGATGAATTTATTAATGACTAAACTTTTAAAAATGTTTACACAAAAATCAAAAGAAGGTACAGAACCTGAAAAAACAAATGGCAATGGCACTACATTAATAGGTGCAGGAACTACTGTTAAAGGGGATATCAACTCAGACAATGATATCCGGATCGATGGAAAAGTTGAGGGCAGTATTTCCGGTAGCTCAAAAGTTATCGTTGGTACCAACGGTTTGGTAGAAGGAAATATTTCCGGCAAACAGGCAGATGTGGTTGGAAAAGTTTCCGGCAATATTAAAGTTTCTGATTTACTGCAACTGCGGGGTACCTGTATTGTAAATGGAAATATTTATGCAGCAAAACTTCAGATAGAGCCTACGGCTACTTTTAACGGCGAATGTCATATGGGTGCCAATGTAGTTGAAATGAAAGAACAGAACGAAACAATTACCGCATCCAAGTAATTTATTTTTTTCTTAGCACTCCGGTTTATAAACCGGCAAAGAACTTTGCCGGATACATGTGTCTGGAGTAAAATTAATCTTCAATGAATAAAGAAGGGTTGAAACATTTCCGACCGGCAATTTTAATTTTCATTTTACTTACTTCATTTTTTATTATTGGAAAAGATTTTTTGATCAAAAAAGGATTTGATCAGGAAGTACTGATAATCGGCAATCTTTTTCTTTTCCTGATTACTGCATTTTCATTCTGGATGATGAGTAATGGGATGAAATCGAAAAATACACATGCTTTTATGCGGAATGTTTATGGCGGTATAATGATAAAATTATTTGGCTGCATGATTCTTGCCGCTGTTTACATTTTAAGTGCAAAGAAAAATGTAAACAAACCTGCACTGTTTGCCTGTATGTTTTTGTATATAATTTATACAGTTATTGAAGTAAAAGCTTTGATGAAACTTTCATCGAAAAAAACGGA
>JANOFP010000411.1:0-4841 GCA_031413675.1 Bacteroidota bacterium | reverse complement strand
TTGGTATTTTTATGAATCAACTCATGCAAGGAAAACCACTCACCATTTTTGGCGATGGTACACAAACCCGTGCTTTCAGTTATATTGCCGATGTGGCACCTTGTATTGCCGAATCGGTTAATAATCCTAAAGCAATGAATCAGGTTTTTAATATTGGTGGCGATAAAGATTACTCGGTAAAGGAATTAGCAACCGAAGTTATGAAGGTGATGAAATTAGAACAGCCCATTCGTTTTTTAGAAGCGAGAAACGAAGTTCAGCACGCGTATTCCGACCATTCAAAATTAAAATCGGCTTTTGTTGCGCCTGCTTTACTCTGCACTTTTGGAATGGGTAAAAAACGCTCCACTGCAAAAACCTGGGTACCTGCATTTTTAAATTGGCTATAAACAACCTCTACTACATCAAACTGTTTTTCTTCATATACTTTTACCGCTGCTTTGGCCGCCTGCTGTACATTTTCAAAAGTCAGTTTCAAAAAAAGGTCCTTATAAGTCTCGTCTGCTTTGTATTTATTTTTTATAAAATGCTCATAGCCTTTTTTACCAATATTCCAGATAGTTATATTTCCTTTTTTGTACTGTTCTGAATATTTTTCTTCAATGGTTGCTTTGGTAAGTTTTATAATATTGGAATTATATGCACCACACAAACCACGGTCACTTGTAATTACAATAAATAAAACTTTTTCAACCGTACGTTCCGCAGCCAGGCTCATACCTGCACCACCTTCTGCATTGCTAACAATATTGCTCAGCATCTCCTGTAGCTTTTTTGCATACGGACGCATTTGAATAATAGCATCCTGAGCACGGCGCAGTTTAGCAGCACTAACCATTTTCATCGCCTTAGTTATCTGTTGAGTGCTTTGTACAGATTTAATTCGGTTTCGTACCTCTTTTAATTGTCCGGCCATAAACTATTTAATATTTAAGATTGCAAATTTAAATTTTTGAACCCAGCTTTTGTAATTCTATTTACCCTCCCTTGCGTCGCTCTCTTGTACTGTAGTAATTCTATTCGGCTAACAGCTTGAAGGTTTGACAAGTCTCCGTCAATTGGCGGAGGATTTAGGGGCTTCGTATTTGGCGGCAAAGGTAAGGTTGTGAAGGTAAAATTCCAGCGGTATGTGGAAAGAAAAATCAATCTGAAATCCTTCAACTTTATGAGTGAATCTGTAAAATCTAATTGTACCTCATAAGTCAAACTAAAATGGTTCTAAACCTGTTTACCATCAGATTGGCTCAGGGGGTTTTCAATTCAAACTCCCTCTTTACACCATATGTAATTGCTATTACTCCACCTTCTTTCGTCCCCTTTTTTACTGGGCGTTCATCCTCTTTATAAAACTCAAGATTGATGGGGCCGTTTACTAAACTTTCCAAATCTGTCATTGAAATTAAAATCCGGCCATTTTTTACCGTATCTATTCTATTGATGCCGGGACTTTCAAACGAAGTGTCGGTTGCAAACACTCTTATATAATCTACGGCATTTAATCCTTCCATTTCAAAAACCAAATCGCCACGTTTTAGTTGAGCCGGTATTTTTGTTTTTAAGGTAAAAGGGAGAAACTCAAATTCCTCTTCATACTTTTTCATATTCAAATCAGTAAACGAAATTGTATGCTTTCCACTAAAATTATTTATGGGATGCATCACTTCATAAAATGCCCCGGTGAGTTTGCTACTGTCGGCAGCTATTTGCTTTCCATCCATACTTACCATCGCAGGTTCATTTAATACCAGGGTGGTTCCATTTTTACCCCCAAACCGGTATTGCAGCATTACGGTTACTTCGTCTTTACCTTCTTCTCCCCAAATTTTATAATCAAAATAGATTGCTTCGGGGTTTACATCTTTACTGTTGCCTATTTCGTTACTGGTGCAGGAAAATATGAAAATGGAAAATGAAAAAAAGAGGATGAATTGTTTCATAATATTTTTTGTATTAATACCGCTGATGCTTGCAAAGTAAGTTAAAGAAAACGTAATAGTATTTGAAACCCGGATCGTTTAAAATCAAACCTCAGGCATATCAAAAACCTGAAAAACTTATATACGAACTCACTCTTTCAGGCACGGGATAAAACCTATCTTTGCCGCTCTTCCGGGAAAAAAATTCCGGGGGCTGTCAAATTGGCTCATAAATATTTATAGCATTGAATTTGACAGAATAAAATCCATAATTTTTAAACCGGGAATACCCCATATTTCATTTTTATGTTAGGATTTATTTCAAAACTGTTTGGTGCCAGCAAAAGTGTAAAAGATGTAAAGAAAATAGAACCACTTGTTATTAAAACAAATCAGCATTTTGCTTCGTACCAAGCATTAACCAACGATCAGCTCCGCAATAAGACCATAGAATTTCGCCAGCGGATAAAAGATCATCTACAATCAATAGAAACTGAAATAACCGATGCTAACAAACGGGCAGAGGAACTTCCGTTTAATGACCTGATGGGTAAAGATGCTATTTACCAGGAAGTAGATAAACTGAAAAAAGAAAGAGACAAACAGATTGAAGCAGTATTAAATGAAATTTTACCCGAAGCATTTGCTGTGGTTAAAGAAACAGCAAAACGTTTTAAAGAAAATACAGAAATTATTTCTTCTGCCACACAATTAGACCGGGACCTGAGTATAAAAAAAGATTATATCTCCATTAATGGTGATCAATCTGTTTTTAAAAATACCTGGAGTGCAGCCGGTGGTTTAGTTACCTGGAATATGGTTCACTATGATGTGCAGCTGATAGGTGGTGCCGTTTTACATTCCGGAAAAATTTCGGAGATGGCAACAGGTGAGGGTAAAACTTTAGTTTCTACCCTTCCATCCTATTTAAATGCCTTAGCAGGTGAAGGTGTACATATTGTAACCGTGAATGATTACTTAGCCCGACGTGACCAGGAATGGAACGGCCCAATTTTCGAATGGCTGGGTATTACGGTTGATTGTATCGATAAACATCAGCCTAATAGCGATGAAAGAAGAAAAGCATACCTGGCAGATATTACGTATGGTACGAATAACGAATTTGGTTTTGATTACCTCCGGGATAATATGGTGCATACTGCCGAAGAAATGGTGCAACGCAAACATCATTTTGCTATGGTGGATGAAGTAGATAGCGTATTGATTGATGATGCAAGAACGCCGTTGATTATTTCCGGACCAGTTGCTAAAGGCGAAGACCAGTCATTCCATATTCATAAACCAAGAGTATTACAATTAGTGCAGGAGCAGGAAAAAATAGTTCGTAACTGTTTGAACGAAGCAAAAAAACGTTTTGCAGAAGGTGATGACGATCCCAAAAGTGGCGGTTTATTTTTATTTCGTGCACACCGGGGATTGCCTAAATATGGTCCGGTTATAAAATTTTTAAGTGAAAGTGGTACGAAAGTAAAAATGCTGAAAGCTGAAAATTATTATTTGCAGGATCAGCAACGGCATATGCAAATTGTAGATGATGAATTGCTTTTTCATATCGATGAAAAAAATAATTCAATTGATTTAACTGATAAGGGTTTAAATATGATAACCCGTACCGGAGAGGACACTGAGTTTTTTGTGCTCCCCGATATCGGTGTAAAACTTGCCGATATAGAGAAAAGCAATATGAGTGTTGAAGATAAACTGCGTCAGAAGGAATTATTACTAAATGACTATTCTCAAAAAGCTGATCGCATACATACTGTACAACAATTATTGAAAGCGTACACCTTGTTTGATAAAGACGTGGAGTATGTAGTAATGGATGGTGCTATAAAAATTGTTGATGAACAAACGGGTCGTATCCTTGATGGCCGCCGCTATAGTGATGGATTACACCAGGCCATTGAAGCAAAAGAAAATGTAAAGATTGAAGCAGCCACTCAAACCTATGCTACCGTTACCTTGCAAAATTATTTCCGCATGTATCATAAACTTGCGGGCATGACGGGCACAGCAGAAACAGAAGCAAAAGAGCTTTGGGATATTTATAAATTGGATGTGGTTACTGTTCCAACCAATATTCCGATGATTCGTAAAGATCATCAGGATCTGGTTTATAAAACCAAACGTGAAAAATACAAAGCATTGATTGATGAAATTGAATCATTGAGTAAAGCAGGCAGACCGATACTCGTTGGTACCACATCCGTTGAAGTAAGTGAGTTGCTTGGTAAAATGTTATCCGTTAAAAAAATTCCGCATAACGTATTAAATGCAAAACAACATGCTCGGGAAGCTCAGATAGTTG
The DNA here is from genome assembly GCA_031413675.1 of Bacteroidota bacterium. Classification (GTDB taxonomy): domain Bacteria; phylum Bacteroidota; class Bacteroidia; order Chitinophagales; family Chitinophagaceae; genus VBAR01. The sequence continues at coordinate 596 of JANOFP010000411.1, read as the reverse complement.
CTGAAGCTGGTTTGGCCGGGGCAGTTACCATTGCTACAAATATGGCCGGTCGTGGTACAGATATTAAACTGGGACCAGGTGTAAAAGATGCTGGTGGTCTGGCTATTGTTGGTACCGAGCGGCATGAATCGAGAAGAGTAGATCGTCAGTTACGTGGTCGTGCAGGCCGCCAGGGTGATCCTGGTTCATCGCAGTTCTATGTTTCATTAGAAGATGATTTGATGCGGATGTTTGGTAGCGAAAGAATAGCAGGCTTAATGGATAAGATGGGCTATAAAGAAGGCGAAGTGATACAGCATAGCATGATCAGCAACAGTATACAACGTGCACAAAAGAAAGTAGAAGAAAATAATTTTGGTATACGGAAAAGATTGCTGGACTATGATGATGTAATGAATGCGCAGCGGAATGGTGTCTATGGAAAACGTCAACATGCTTTGTTTGGTGATCGTCTTGCTTTGGATATTGATACCTCGTTCTCCGTTGTTGCAGAAAACGTTGTTGCCGGTTTTAAAGAACAGGAAGATTATGAAGGTTTCAAATTAGCATGTATAGTAAACTTTGGCATCGATACAAAAATTGAGCAAGAAGAATTT
>JANOFP010000410.1:0-1528 GCA_031413675.1 Bacteroidota bacterium | reverse complement strand
ATAAACTTTGAACCAATGAGCGGTTATTCACGTTCCAAAAAAATCCATCTTTCTCAAATCGCTCAATACTGCTTTTTAGTTTAAGTTTTTCTACTTCAATTCTTTTTGCTGCAACTATTGTTTCAAGTATATCCATTTTATTAATTCCGAATTTATAAGAAAAAATCAAACAGTTTGAGTTTTGTCATTACGAGCGGTACAGTTATTAATTTTTTAACTTAAAGAATCTTAGCGAGGAATCTCTTGAGATCCATAACAGTTTGAGATTCCTCGCAAAGCCTCGGAATGACAAGACTCCGGATAATTAAACAATCTAAAATAACTATTGCAATTCAATCAGCTTCTTTAAAGCATTATTCGCTTTACCACTTTCCAAACTTACAACTGCTGCGCTATATGCATCTTCATACGTTTTATAATTACCAGTACAAGTTAATGCCATTGCTGCGTTAGCAAGCACCACCGCATTCTGCGCCCAGGTTCCTTCTCCTTTTAATATGGTAGTAAAAATTTTCGCAGCTTCTTCCACACTGTTTCCTCCATGTATGTCCTGAGCTGTTACCATTCTTTTTCCCAATTGCTCCGGTGTCATTACACTTTCTCCCTTATTTGTAATCACTTTCGTATCGTTCGTTAAAGAAATTTCATCATACCCATCCAGGCTATGAATGATGGTGAATGCTTTTTCTGTTTGTTGCAACAGATAATTATAAATTCTTGCCATCTCTAAATTAAAAACGCCTACCAACTGGTAAGCTGGAGATGCAGGGTTCACCATTGGCCCGAGCATATTAAAGAAAGTCCGCATGGCAAGATTCTTTCTGATCGGCCCAACTGTTTTTAATGCTGGATGAAATAATGGAGCATGCAAAAAACAAATTCCGGTTTCATCAATTTCCTTTTTCAATGCATCATTACTATTTTTAAATTTATAACCGAGCTGTTCCATCACATTACTTGCTCCACTGATAGATGATGCTCCATAATTACCATGTTTGGCAACTTTTTGTCCGGCACCTGCTACTATAAAACAACTAAGTGTAGAAATATTAAAAGTATTTTTTCCATCCCCGCCCGTACCTACAATGTCTAAAGTTTGAAATTCATTTAAATCCACGGGCACACATAACTCAAGCAAAGCATCACGGAATCCCTGCAGCTCATCAATTGTTATACTCCGCATAAGATATACAGTCATGAAAGCCGTTATCTCATGCTCGTTGTAAATTCCTTTGCCAATGTTTACCAAAACTTCGTTCGCCTGATCTCTTGAAAGCGTTTTGTGCTCAAACAAATATTGTAATATTTTTTTCATGCTTCTATCTCCGCCAAATGGCGGAAAATTTTAGTTTATAAAATTTATGCCTTTAGCCAATTACGTAAAATATCTTCTCCCTTTGGAGTCAATACACTCTCCGGATGAAACTGCACACCTTGTACATCAAATTTTTTATGCTGCAAACCCATAATCATTCCATTATCATCTTCGGCAGTTATTTCTAACTCATCCGGAAAATTTTCTCTTGAG
>JANOFP010000409.1:0-10378 GCA_031413675.1 Bacteroidota bacterium | reverse complement strand
AACATATACACTGGTAAAACAATAATAAAAAAAGAGTATTAAAATAAAAAAAAGGGCATTAATGCCCTTTTTTTTATTTTAATACTCTTTTTTTATTATTGTTTTACCAGTGTATATGTTACTCTGTCACCAGCTACAGCCTGATCAGTCTGATACGCAACTAATGTGGTGCAGTCAAAACTCTGGATGGTAGCTGCATCACCATCAATAGTAAATGTTGTTCCTATATAAGACCATGTGCTTGTATAACTTCCGTTCGGAACACAAACAATACCTGCGTCCTGGCTGGTAAAAGTTCCGTTGGATGCCAGGATAAGTATATCATCTTTTTCACATGCATCAAATGTTAAAAAAAAATCCTCCTCGGGGGAAGCAGGGGTCTGCTTATATTTTACTGCAGTTATTTTGTAACTGCCCGAAAGTGACGTAGTACTGGTGGTACATGTATCCTTCTTGTCGTCTTTTTTGCAGGAAACAATAGTGAGGATAATAAAACAAATTGGAAAGAGGATTTTTTTCATAATAATGATTTTTAGTTTTTAATTGATAATTAAGTTGTGAAAGTAAGTCGTAGGTAACAAAAAGTGGAGTATTAACCCCAGTAATTTTTCATTTGAGATTACAATCGCAGTTTTATGAGATGTAAATGGTATGGATTGGATGTTATCTGTGATATTTGTTTGGCTACAATGGCTAATAGCTTTACATTTGCACCCCACATCGCGAAGTAGAGCAGCGGTAGCTCGTTGGGCTCATAACCCAAAGGTCGGGAGTTCGATCCTCCCCTTCGCAACTAACGAAAGCCATCCAATGATTATGGGTGGCTTTAATTTTTTAGAGATTATTTTTTTAATAAATGAAAGCTCTGGTTGGCTCTTATCCGCCAGCTGGCGGACGGGATTTCGATCCTCCCTTTCGCTTCTAATGATAGCTTTCAAAATTATTGGATCGTTTTTTTTATTCAGTTGCACTCGAACTGGCAAAGATTGATTACCTCCTCATTTTTTGTACAGTTTGAAGCATGCACTTCAACTATTTTCATGAAAACAGGTTTTGTAAATATTTTCGGAAAACCTAATGCAGGTAAAAGCACTTTACTTAATGCATTGATGGGTGAAAAGCTTGCTATAGTTTCATCAAAAGTACAAACTACAAGACACCGCATAAAAGGTATTCTTAACGAAAAAGGTTATCAGATTATATTATCTGATACACCCGGAATCATTGACCCACGATATAAACTTCATCAAAAAATGATGATGGCTGTTAAAGGGGCATTGGAAGATTCGGATGTGGCATTGCTGATTGTGGATGTAAATGAAAACATTGAAGAGTGTGATGCAATTTTTTCTGCATTAAAATTAAGAGTGCCTGCCATTGTTGTCATCAATAAAATAGACAGAGCTGGTAAAGAGAAAATTGAGGAAGTAGTAAATTTTTTTAAAGAAAAAAGTTATTGCAAAAACACTGTAACTATTACTGCAACAAGTGGTATTAATAAAAATAAGTTTTTAAAACCAATTTTAGAATTGTTGCCGGAGGGAGAACCTTTTTATGCAACAGATGAAATGACGGATTTATCAACCCGTTTCTTTGTAAGCGAAATAATACGGGAAAAAATATTTGATTTAATGGAAGATGAAATTCCGTATCAAACCACTGTTTTGGTTCGTGCTTATGAAGAAAAAACGACGCTTACAAAAATTACAGCCGACATCATCGTACAACGTGAATCGCAAAAAGCAATTTTAATCGGCGACAAAGGAAATATGATAAAAAAGATCGGGACATTATCAAGACAGGATATTGAAAAATTTATTGATCAAAAAGTTTTTTTAGAGCTATTTGTAAAAGTAAAAGAGAAGTGGAGAGATAATGAATTATACTTGAAAGAATATGGTTATTGATGGCAAATTGAAAATTTAAAATTGCAAATTTTTGCAACAGCCTGAATATTCAAGTAATAAAAAAATTGTGATCTGAAATTTGTTCGTAGAGGTGTTACGGGCAATTTGAAATTTGCAATTCGAAATATAAAATAAAATGAGTTTTACAGTAGCTATAACAGGCAGACCCAACGTTGGAAAAAGTACTTTGTTCAATCGCTTGCTTGAACAACGCAAAGCCATAGTAGATGATGTAAGTGGTGTGACACGTGACCGTCAGTATGGTGTTACAGACTGGAATGGTAAAAGTTACAATGTCATTGACACGGGTGGTTTTGTTTCAGAGAGTAGTGATGTGTTTGAAATAGAAATAGCCAAGCAGGTATTAATAGCTGTTGAAGAAGCCCATGCAATAATTTTTATGGTGGATGCAGCGGTAGGCATTACTACATTAGATGATGAAATGGCAAGTGTTTTGCGAAGATCCACAAAGCCTGTTTTTCTGGTTGTAAATAAAGTGGACAATAGTGAACGCATGCTTGAAGCATCAGAATTTTACAGTATGGGGTTTGAGAAAATATTTTTTATAGCAGCGGCTAGTGGAAGCGGCACCGGCGAATTACTAGATGCCATTTCTGAATTGATACCGGATGATGCGCATGCTGAATCTGTTGATGATTCATTGCCAAAGTTTGCAATTGTTGGTCAACCGAATGTAGGTAAATCATCTTTGTTAAATGCATTGGTAGGGCAGGAGCGTACCATTGTAAGTGAAATAGCAGGAACTACACGAGATACAATTCATACACATTATAATTTATTCAGCAAAGAGTTTGTTTTGATCGATACTGCAGGTATCCGACGCAAATCGAAAGTGCATGAAGACCTGGAATTTTATTCTGTAATCCGTGCGATCAAAGCATTGGACGAAGCGGATGTATGTCTGTTGTTGATCGATGCAGAAAAAGGAATTACGCAGCAAGACCTGAATATTTTTTCACTGGCAGCTAAGAAAGGAAAAGGGATTGTACTGCTGGTAAATAAATGGGACCTGAAAGAAAAAGAAACAAACACGGCCCGTGATTATGAAAAAGAATTGAAAGACCGATTGGCACCTTTCAATGATGTACCGATTATTTTTATTTCGGCAAAAGAAAAAACGAGAATTTTTAAAGCGATCGAAGTAGGATTGGAAGTTTATGAAAGCAGAAAAAACAAAATTCCAACTTCGCAGCTGAACGATGCTATGAAGAAAGCACTTGAAACATATCATCCGCCGGTGGTGCGTGGTAATCCGGTTAAAATAAAATACGTTACGCAATTACCTACAGCCGTACCTTCTTTTGCATTTTTCTGCAATTTCCCGGATGATATTAAAACGCCATACCGGAATTATCTTGAAAATCAATTGAGGTTAACCTTTAATCTTTCGGGTGTTCCGATCCGTATTTATTTTAGAAAGAAATAAAAATGAAGAATTGGTTTATTTATTTCAGCGATTGCTAATCATTAAAAATAGGCGGAAGAGAAAAGACATTGTATCATTTATAAGCGGAAAGCTATCAATTACCTTTGAAAAAAAATTATATTAACCTGTTTTAAAATTAAGACCATGAAAAAAAAATTCGCAATTGCCGCACTTACTGTATTCATGTTTTCTTGTGGCGAGACCAAACAAGCAACAGATGAAACAAAAGTTACAGGCGATTCACTTACTAATATGGCCAATGATGTGGCAGCAGCAGCAGCAGATACAACAATAAATACGGGTGCCGACACAATTAAGGCCGAAATACAAACTGTGGATACAACAAAGAAGTAATTCTACTATCGCATCGTATTAATTTTTAAGCCTGGAAATTTAATTCAAAAAGTAAAGTGGATGAGTTAAATTGCTATTTCTAATTATCCATCTCCCCTGAGAGCCTTTTCGAAATTTGATTATTGCTATTAAAGCGATTTATGAAAAGGTTTTTATTTATTTCTATTTTCATTTATACTTTTTGTCATCATTGTACAGCCATAACTAAAACGTGGACTGGTATATCCGGAAGTAACTGGAACAATTCTGGAAACTGGAACCCGGCTGGTGTACCAATATTATCGGATGATGTAATTTTCAACACATCAGTTAATGTTTTGATTGATATTTCTCCAATTTCAATTAACTCTCTTCATTTTATAAATAATTCAACAGTATTATTCGACTGTAATGCAACACGAAATTTCAGATTGTTTAGCACAAATACTTTGAATCCGGCTTTATTAGTTGAAGCTGGATCTGTTTTCAATTTTGACGGTACAAATGCAGGTACAAATAATAGTACTTTGGATTTAACTGTTGCAACAGGAAGTATAGGAAATATATTTGGAGTCTTAAATATTTCATGCACTGGTGGGGCAACCAATGGCCCCAATTTAGATACCTATGCCTCCGTTACCAATTATGGAATAGTTACAGTATATAATGGAGGTGTTATCCGAATATTACCTGGCGCTGGTAACACAGGCTCATCGTCAGTTCCGGTTTCAACAATTTTAATGAAGGACGGTTCATTATATGAAAATTTAAAAAATGGTGGTTCATTTCCAGATGGTACCTGGGAGTCTAATTCATTAGCAAAAACTGTAAGCCCCGGTTCAAATGGCCCTACTTTTAATGGTACAGTTTATGGTAATCTTGAATGGAACTGTAGTTCACAAACCACAATTTTATTCCTGAACAAGAACATCAATTTTAACAATGTTGATCTTATCAATACAAACAATTTTGATGTGAATGGGAGTTTAGAATTAAAACTTCAAATTCTGCAGGTACTTGGACTATGACCATAAATGGAAATCTAACAATTGGTTTAAATTCAAGAGTTGTAACTACAGCGGCAAATGTTACAGCTGGTAATGGCGGAAGAATAAATTTAAAAGGGAATCTTCTTAATAATGGAACATTAACAACAAATGGAGTTGCCGGAACAATCAACGATCTTGAATTTAATGGAATATCAAACCAGAATATAACAAACAATGGAACTTTTACTGGAACTGAGTTGGATTTTATTATGAACAATGCTGCTGGTGTAACCCTCCTTACAGCATTAACTCTTCCGGGCAACACAACTAATAGTTTGCAATTAACTAGTGGAAAAATTACAACAACAGCTGCCAACCTGCTCACTTTAATTGATAATGCTCAATACACTGGCGGAAGTAATAATAGTTTTGTTTGGGGACCCATGAAAAAAATTGGTGACGATAATTTTATTTTCCCGGTTGGCAAAGGAAGTATCTATGCTCCAATAGGTATTGTAAATGTTTCTGGTGAAACGGCAACGGATCAATTTATTGCAGAATATTTAAGAACCAATCCGCAATCTGTACATGGTATTTTGTACGATGCAGGAATGGATCATATAAGTTTTGTTGAATATTGGACTTTGAATCAGAATTTGGGATCGGCAGTAAAAAAAGTTTCTGAATATGTATCACAATATAGTTTCTGTAAAAATTTGGCAAGAACGTATGTGAGCAGATGGAATGGTTTGCTCTGGACAAATGAAGGGTCAACCAACGGAGGTATAACTCCTTTTCCCCCTTTAGAAACCGGGACCATTACAAGTGTCAACAATTTATCTGCATTTGGAGATTTTACTTTGATTACTGATTTACTTGAAATACAAAATCCACTTCCTGTATTTTTAAAGGATGTGAATGCTGTAAAATATAATAATGATGTATTGGTAACCTGGGAGCTTACAGCCTGTTGTTCAAAAGATGCGAGGTTTGAAGTGGAGCGATCCATTGATAAAAATACGTTTACCACCTTCGCCACTGTAAATGGAAGTGAAACAAACCGCTTTTATTCTGTAAAAGATTATTCAGTAAACAAAGGCACTACGTATTATCGTCTTAAAATTACGGACTACGACGGTAAAATATTCTTCAGCAAAATTGTCGTGATTCTAAAAGGGATTGATGATTTAATGCTGATTACAATATCACCATCTATCGTACAATCTTCAGCGATACTGAATATAGCTTTGTCCAAAAAGGACATGCTGGAATTTGCTGTAACAGATATGAATGGCAAAGCCTGGATGAAAAAGCAAATTAAAGTTGAGTCGGGTAACAACAGTGTTGAATTTTCTTTTGATAAACTATCCGCTGGTGTTTATCATCTATCCGTATTTGGTAAAAATGGCTTTATAAAAACGATTCGATTTGTAAAACAATGATCAGCATCAATTAATTAACCTGATTTTTGTTTCAACGTATTCGTAATTATACGGGTTTAAAAATATATTTTTGAAAATGTTTTGTCTGATGAATCTAAACTCTAATTTTGAAACAGAATTAATTCCTCTTACTTCTTATCCTCGTTAAAACCCCTTGGATTTTTATTTCCCCTGAAAAGCTTACTACCCGTATCCATTGATGAATGCGCTGTGCTTATTAAAATTTATTTTGACAAAATACTTAACTGTTTTTATGAAACTGCTAATTGCTTTTTTACTACTCGCATTTAATCTGAATGCGCAAGAACCTTTTGAAGTACAGACAAAATGGAAAATGAATGGAAATAAATATCTCACCGGGGGATTAATCTTTCTGGCAGGGGCTTCAAAGGGCTTTAACGAAACGTTGCATTTTCATTGGAAAGCATTTCATGCGAAATTCCCTAAAGCAAATCCACAATGGTTTAACCCCGCTATAAGCTGGCGCAATAAATATGAAAGTGGTGATCCTTCAAAAGGTGCAAAATTTCCATTATCAACTTCTGTATTGGTATTGACTACGGATCAGTATCACTTAAATAATTTTTTAAACCGGATTTCAATTGCTGCTGCTATTGTAATTAAAATTGGAGAAAAGAAAAAACGATTGGGGTATTATTTAAAAGATTTGCTTTATTATACCGCTTGTTATCAGGCTGGCTGGTCAATAACCTATTTGCCGTTCAGATATCAGAATTAATTTTTTTTACAACTGGAAAGCTTTGATCAGGTCATTCACTTTTTTCTTAAATAATTTTAATTCTTCTTTTTGACTTTTGATAAAAACATTGTCTGCTAATTTGCCAAGTACATTATTCATTTCGGTATTGGTTTCGTACACCATTTTTCTATATTCATTGTTATAGTCTTTGGCTCTTGATTCGTAGATTGACTTTACCATCCATTCTTTAGTGGTGATGGCCTGTAGCAGCAAATCTTTAAATGATTTTTTTGTAAATCCCTTTGAAGAAATATTTTTTATTTCTAAAAGCGAGGCAAAAGCATGTTGTAGTTTTTGTTCTGCATAAATTTTAGTTTGATTTCTATAAAAGGCATGCACTTCATCCCAACTCATTATTTTGCCTGTATTTATTTTACGAAGTAATAAATTGACAGTTGCTTTTGGTATTAATTGCCCGCCAATATTCTGCCATTCTTTTCTTTCGGCATTAACGGGTAATTGGGAAATCAATTGCTCCCAACCTGAAATGGAATTCGTTTCAATAAATAATAACAGTTGTGTAGTTCCATACCATTGAATCATTTCTTTATAAAGGTGATAGCTTTCTTCTGTTTTTATTAATTGTACTTTTCTGTTATTGTTTTCAAATCCGGAAGCCAGTATTTCCAATTCATTCTTTGTTACTTCTTTGTTTTCTAATAGCTGCTCACCTTTTTTCACTAAATTCATTTCTCCTAAAACTTCATTTGTTTTTTTTTGATAAGCAAGGCCCGTAAATTTTTTCATAAGTTCTAACGCATCAAAAATTTCATTTACCGTATCAGGTGCAAGAAAATCGTATTCTATTTTTTGCGTTTTATCTGTACGTTTATCCCGTTCTACAAATTTTTCTGCATTACGGGTCAATGCATACATATTATACAGAAACCAATACCCCGGCATGATTACCAATCTGTCTTTACTCACATCATTATTCACTAATGAAAAAGGAATCGGAATATTCAGCTCGGCAGGAAAATCACCCTTTGCTATAATTGTGAATGATGCAAATTTGGAATTATGTTTCAGACTTACACATAAGCCTGGCCAAAAACCACGGCCTGCAACCAATTCACCATCTGCTGCGCGGCTGTTATGGTTACTGCCGATGGTTGCACCGGCTGCCATATTTGTTTGCCCCATCACCGTTGCTGCACATAAAAAAGAATTGTTATGGTGCTGCTCATGCGCCGGAAAAATAAGTGAATTTAAAACTTCACAACACGAGATGGTTGAGTTGTCTCCTAAATAGGAGTTGATTAATCTTGCTCCGTATTTCAATTGTGAATTCGACGATAGAATAAAGCGAACGGCCTTTACGCCATAAAATATTCTGCAACCAAATCCAATAATTCCATTTACAATTTCACATCCTTCGCCGATTTGTGATTTTGCTTCCGAAGAAGAATTGATGGTAAGATTTTTTAACTTGTTAGCTCCTTTTAAATACGCATCACTGCCAATCCATACATCTTTTATAATCTTGCAATTTTTTATTACGGTGCGATCGCCGATTTTACCATAATAACCGCGTTGTTTATCAAAACGCTTTTCGGTAAACTCCTTCAATTTTTGTTGAAGCGTTAAATCATTCCGGTATTTTGACCACAGATAAGCATCGCCGGGCTGCATACCATTAAAGGGCATTACTTTTCTGCCTGCATTTTCATTACACAATTCCATCCATACACGAACCGATTCATCTTCGCCATCCTTAAGTACACCATTGCCAAACTTTGCATGATCGGTAGTGGCCATTTCATTTATATTCACCAGCATCACTTCATTACCCAATATATAATGAGACAAATAATTTACATTATCTACTACGATATTATCTCCAAAATCGCAACTGATGATAGTGCTGTTATATAAACCAACCGGCAACCGAAGATTATTAAATTCAAGAAAGAACGATTCTAATTTGCCAATACGAACCAGGCCATAAAATTTACAATTTTTTACTAAGTCCGGATTAAATGAATCGGATACGAATATTTTATCCCAGTTGTCAGAACTGTTTGCATTGTGAATAAGTGTTTCTTTTTCAGTTGCATTCAGCTTTCTGTATTTAATGCCACTTCGGTTTTGAAGATTGCGGAGATGATATTCATTTTTTCCTTTCGGAATAAATTCCTTTGGGATAAAGCCGTACCCGAGTTTGGAAATTGGTTTTTTAGAGATATTGTTCATTAAGATTTTTTTTAAAAAAGTAAGCAGTAAGCTATAAGTTCTGGTAATTTTGATTCTTAAATCTAAAACTTACAACGTGTCACTTATTCTACCGTAACAGATTTTGCAAGATTCCTTGGCTTATCTACATCACAACCTTTAAATACACCAATATAATATGCAAGTAGCTGCAAGGTAATTACACTCAGCATCGGCGCTACTATTTCATCAGCTTCCGGTATAGTCATTATATCTTCTGATAAAGATGTGCTTTCTTTATCACCTTCTGTAATTACGGAAATCACTCTGCCTTTTCTTGCTTTTATTTCCTGCATATTACTTATCGTTTTTTGATGGTAAGTGTCTTTGGTAGCTACAAATACTACGGGTAAATTTTCATCTACTAATGCGATGGGTCCGTGTTTCATTTCTGCTGCCGGGTAACCTTCGGCATGTATATACGAGATTTCTTTAAGCTTTAATGCCCCTTCCAAAGCAACCGGAAAATTATAACCACGACCCAGGTAAAGAAAATCCCTGGCATCTTTATATTTTTCTGCCAAGGCTTTTATTTTGTCTTTCGATTGTAAAACGTACGCTGCTTTCTCTGGTATTTCATTTAGTTCATTTAATAAATACATATATCGTTCTTCATCAATTGTTCCTTTGAGATGTGCAATTTTTAAAGCAATCATCGTAAGTACAGCCAACTGTGCGGTAAATGCTTTGGTAGATGCAACACCAATTTCATGACCCGCATGTGTATAAGCGCCACCATGACTTGCACGGGCAATTGATGAGCCAACAACATTTACAACCCCCAGTATAATTGCTCCTTTTGATTTTGCATTTTCTATAGCTACTAATGTATCGGCTGTTTCGCCACTTTGTGAAATGGCAATAATAACATCACCTTCGTCAATAACAGGATTGCGATAACGGAATTCAGATGCATATTCTACTTCCACATTGACGCGGCAGAGTTCTTCAAAAATATATTCTGCAATAAGACCTGCATGCCAACTGGTACCGCAGGCAATCATCACAATTCTTTTTGCCTTTATTAATTGTTCTGCATATTGCTGAATACCGCTCATGGTTATAGTACCCGCTACCGCATCCAATCTTCCACGCAGACAATCGAAAATGGTTTGCGGCTGTTCAAAAATTTCTTTCAGCATGAAATGTTCGTAACCTCCTTTTTCAATAGCTGCTAATTCTAAATCGAGCTTTTGTACATAGGGTGTAAATTTTTTCATTGCCGAGATTTTTTAAAATCAATTCATCGGGTTTTACAATAGCCAATTCATAATCGTTTACATACACCA
>JANOFP010000408.1:0-4606 GCA_031413675.1 Bacteroidota bacterium | reverse complement strand
ATCAGCGAGCACCGATTTTAATAATTATTCCGCCAGCTTCAATAACACCATGCAAGGTTTTCGGCCGCTAACGGATCCGGTTAAACTAAATAAAAAACCTGAACGTGTAAGGATAAAGACAGTTGGCTCAGGTATGACACTGGCCCAGGCTTTCCGTCAGTATAATGTTCTGGAAAAACGCATGGAAGAATTTGCCATTTTAAATGGTATGAAATTAACAGACAATCTCACACAGGGTACTTTGATAAAAATTATAGCTGAGTAATGCTGAGAATAAAAAATTATCTTTTCTCTGTCACCTGTAGCAAACTGGGTTTATTTGCGAAATACCATTAGCAAAATAGTCGTGATAACTATCAGAATCGTAAATAAATAAAACGATCGCAAATTAAATTTTTCTTTTACCCAAAATATAAATGACATGATTGGAAGAACGAATAACATAGCAAACATCGGTAGCCATAAAATTTCGAAGATTGCACCGACCAAAGCAAAGCGATAAACATTTATAATTTGCCCCGCTAACCAAATGATAAATACAAGTACACTTAATAAGAAAAAGATTTTACTTATCCGTGAATTTTTAAAACTATTTATTTCCTGTGACATCTATTTTAATTTATAAAGACTTACCACGTTGTTATGAATCCGGCATGAAAATTAGTATGAAGCTTTTATTACTTTATGTGTTTGCAGCTTAGCATGTGTTTAGCGTACCAACAATTTAATTTACATAAACTTCAAGACATATAGTTGTTCGTAGGCTTGGCTGCTTTGCCAACGCATCATACCAAGGATTCAAAGAATTCAAATTTAGCAAACTTGATATTTTTAATAATTCAAAACTTGCTATGTAATAGTTATACCCTTAGCGAGCCACGAAACGCCCTGCCACCATAGTAAGATTGTGCACCGTTGTGATACACGAAGACTTTGCCATAGCGGAAATCAGCAAAGATGGCACCACCGAGTTTTCTAATATCAGCAGGGGTTTTCAACCAGCTCGATGTTTTCATATCGAAATTTTTTCCCGCCATTTGAAGGGATTGTAACTCCCGATATTGTTCTTCCGTTAAAAGTTCAATGCCCATAGCAGCAGCCATATCCATTGCGTTATTTTCTGGTTTAAATTCTTTTCTCGAATCCAGCCCTTCACGGTCGTAACAAATACTTCTGCGGCCTTTAGGACTTTCCGCTGAACAATCATAAAAAATGTACTCATCTTTCTTTTTATCGTAACCAACAACATCCGGTTCGCCACCGGTTCTTTCCATTTCATTGAGAGACCAAAGTTTTTCTGTATTGGCTTTATTCAATAAATTTCGGGTTACTTTATCCCATTCAAGATCTTTATGTCGGTTCTTATTTTTCTCAAAACGGACTTTTAATGTTTTGAGTAGTTCTTCAATTTGTTTTGATGACAATTCTTTTTTATTTTTCTTTATCATAATAAGTTATTTTGATTGAGTTTTTAGTCAGACAATATTAAGAAGAGACACCTGCCAGCCGGCAGTCCTAATCAATCAATGGGTTCCCATAGTTGAATTTTGTTTCCTTCTGCGTCAAGGATATGAACAAATTTACCGTAGTCGAAAGTTTCAATAGAGTCCACAATGGTTACACCATTCTTTTTTAATTCCTCAACAAGTGCTTCCAGGTTTTCAACCCTGTAATTTATCATAAAATCCTTTGTTGAAGGTTCAAAGTATTTTGTCGTTTCGGAAAACGGAGTCCATTGTGTTTGTCCTTTTTTTGTGCTGTCTGCACCTTCATACCAATCAAAAGTTGCCCCATATGGGTTTGTGTTTAAGCCAAGATTTTTTTGATACCATTCTGTTATTTTTTTTGGGTCTTTGCATTTGAAAAAAACGCCACCAATGCCAGTTACTTTTTTCATTTTTGTTGTTTTTTTATTTTGTTTTGTAATTATTGTCTTAAATGCGAAACCTGAAAGAAAAGATGCTGTAATAACTATAACTATTAATGATATGTTTTTCATTTTGTCTGAATGTTTTTAATTTATGATTTCGTTCGTTACGTTTATCACTAAAGTCAGGGTCTTGTTTTTGAAAATACTTTTGTTGTGCGCAGCCATTCGTTTATTTACCTTCCAATTCCCGTAGTCTGCTTTTTGCTTCTCCATTGCCCGGAGTTATTTGCAATGTCTTTTTATAATAGTTGACAGCATCTTCTTTTCGGTTTAGAGCCAGATAAATATTACCCATTGTCAACAGAACTAAATCTTTATTTGGAAACTCAGCAACATTATTTTCAGATATTATTTTAGCCTCTTCCAGTCGTTTTAAATTCAGTAACTGCTCGGCTATAAAATTCATTGAAATCCAATCAATATAATAATGAGCGGAATCGGCTTTCATTTTCTTATACTCTGCAACTGTATTTACAGCACCAATTTTTGTTATTAATGTTTCTACTCTTTTATGCACAGGTTGTTTTAATAAAACCGGTTTATTGTATAGTACTTTAATTAAATTTTTTGTTATTCCAAAAAAATCGGTGGGAGAACTATTGCAAAGGATAACAACAAAACTATTGGTAGCAGGAATTCGCAGTGCAAATGAAATAAATCCGTCTGTCATTCCTAAATGAAAATTGGCTTTTACACTGTCTGTAGCAGTATATTTAAAAATATGGTTGAACCATCCGAAACCATAGTTGTTATATTGCAATTTACCTGGCGAAAGCATTTCATCTGTCAGTTGTTTATTGATTAGCGTATGATTTGAAATAGATAAATGAAATTTAAACAAATCTTCAACTGTTGAATATAAATCTCCGGTTCCCATGGTGTTTGACTGGTCTCTAAAATCAGCACTGGTAAAACCTCCAAAACTGTAGTCATAACCGGTAGCACGGTTTGGTACAATTTGAGTATGAAAATAGGAACCTGAATTATTCATTTGTAGTTTACTAAAAATATCTTCTCTCATCAATTCCGAATACGATTTTCCAGTTACTCTTTCCATAATGTAGCCCAAAGTAAAATACCCCCAACTGCTGTATGCATAGCTGGAACCCGGTTCAAAGGCAAGGGTAGAATCCATATAAATTTTTATGTAATCTTCTCTCGTAAAATTCTGACGGCTGATTCTTGGAAAAAAATCTTTTATAATATCATAGTTGGGCATTCCCGATTTATGTCCAAGCAATTGCCGTATCGTTATTTTGGCTGCGGGTTTATTTTTAAATTCGGGTAAATAGTCTTCAATTGTTTTGTCTAAACTTATTAAGCCTTTTTGAACCTGTATTAACATCAATGTTGCAGTAAGCGGTTTTGAAACAGAACCAATCATAAATTTTGTGTCTGCCCTGATAGAAATATTCCATTCTCTGTTTGCCAAGCCGAATGCTTCTTTGTAGATAACTTTTCCATTTTCGGCCACCAGAACTGCACCGTCAAACATATTGTAGTTATGATAAGCCGTCATTATCTCTTTTAATTTTGCTTTTTTGTTTTGAGCATAAACGACTATCTGTACAATGGAAAGACTGACAAGCAGAATAAATATTTTTTTAGCATGCATATACTGTCATTTAATTGTAGTCTGTTATAATTGGCTGATGTTTCTTTGTCAAGCTATATTTGCACAATACCCAAAGTTATATGTTGGCGATAAATTTAAGACACATGTATAACACCTGGAGACTCCGAACTTTTCAATAGATCCAGGAGTTTGGGAATTAGGTTGATATAAGTCTCTTGTCTATTATTTAATCCGCAAAGTATTGCAAGAATAAAAGTAATGGCTTTTACATTTTGTTGATATGGGAGATTTCGGTCTGCCGTGACGAAGACTTCAAAATTATTCTCAATAACTAACTGTACTAGTTCTCCGTTTTTCTTGCCAAGCCAGTTCATATCTTTTACAGTTAAAACTTCATGTTCAGTTCCAAAAAATTCAGAAAGTTTTGTGGGTAAACTTTCGTCAAGCAAAATTTTCATGAAGAACCTTTTCAGAAGTTAGAGAAATTTTTGCCATTTCTAAAATACTAATCGCAGCAGTTTTTGTAACTGACGGAAAATCTGCAAGAAACATTTCAAGATCGTCACCGCCTTCCAAATAATCAAATATGGTCTGAATAGGAACTCGTGTCCCAGCAAAAACAGGAGCACCGCTCATAATTTCAGGGTCAATACTTATTTGGCCGTATAACATATTTTTAAATTTCATTAAAGTTACCATTTTTTTTTGACCCTTCCATATTAGGAATTTAGCAGTAGCTATGTTTCGTCCTGATTTTAGTTGATTTTTTTGTCAACCTATATTAAGTCGAAACAACTCTCACACTTCTTCCTTCACAATCCGGCAAACACATGTCGTTCGCTGTGATATGATGAACGGACAAGCGGCCCGCTTTCTACATAATCTAATCCGAGTTGATATCCTATTTCGCGGTATTCTGCAAATTCATCGGGGTGTACAAAACGATGAACGGCTAAATGTTTTACGATTTTTCTGATTAAACGTAGATATTGCATCCCTAAAACCATTCACAGGATCAATATCCCCCCAAATTGTCACCCGGATGATCCCATCTCCATTATTTGCCTTGCCTCCGCCTTGAGAAAAAATAACGATAGCAG
>JANOFP010000407.1:0-2357 GCA_031413675.1 Bacteroidota bacterium | reverse complement strand
TATTAAAAAGCGATAAGCAGTAATAAAATATCTGATTTTTTCGTCACAGTACAATTTTTTCTGGCAGAAAATTTATCAACACACCTGAACAACCAGCATTTTTTTCAATAACCTTTATTTTAGAAATATTTTCATCATCCTGTTATCATTATCTTTGTCCGTATGGCTAATAAGCTGAAGAAAGCTGCAAAAGCAGATCCTGAGAATAATCCAAATGCAAAATCCAGTGCTGGTAAAACTGCATCGTCTGATTTGAAAGCTGATAAAGAACAACCGCTCGACTGGAAATCGCTTGCCAGGGATGAACGTACAAGAAAAATTGCCGGTACCATTTCATTACTCCTCGCTGTTTTTTTATTTATAGCATTTGTAAGTTATTTTTTTACCTGGGAGGAGGATCAAAGTTTTGCAAGCTCCAGGCAAATTTTATTTAACGAAAGTATTCAGGCTTCCAACCTACTTGGCAGGGTGGGTGCTTATATTTCTTACTTTTTTATCAGTAATGGATTTGGAATCGCTTCTTTATTTGTCTGCACATTCTTTTTTGTGGTGGGTGTTAATTTATTGTTCAACCGCAAAGTATTTTCTATCTGGCGCAATTTGAAATATGTTACCATCGGGATGCTGGTGGTTTCGGTCATCTTATCTTTTCTTTTTCAAAAAGTTGATTTATGGTTTGGCGGTGCAGGTGGTTATACCGGCAAAATGATTAGTGACTGGCTTACCGGTTTTCTCGGAACGATTGGAACGGGGGCTTTATTATTTGTATTACTATTGGGTTACATTATCTGGCAATTCAATCCTTCTTTCGATTTAAAAAGGAAATTGGCTGTAGAAGAACCCGATCAGGAATTTGATATTGCCGATGAACCGGTTTTTGAATCCATTCCAGCTTCTCCAAATGGAAATTCTTTAAAAAAGCAAAATGGCGAAACACCCGAATTGACAATTGTATTTCCGGATAATACGGAAATGAAATTGGTAGAAAAAACTGAAGCAAGGAAAGCAGAAATCAAAACGTCCCCCGAATTAATCTTACCAAAACCAGACGAAAAAGCCGTTTTACTAGATCTGAATTCTGAAAAAGCATTTCATCGGGCAGAAGAAGTGACTCCCATAAAATCAAAGCTGGCAGATAAAAAAAATAAGGATGTGCCGGAACTTGAAATAAAATTTGCAGAACCTTCAACGGACAAAGAAGAATCAGCTATTGATGGATTACCACCTTATGAACCCACGTTGGATTTGCGTGATTATAAATATCCAACACTAGACCTTTTGGAAAATCATGGAAGCGAAAAAATAGTACAGGATGCAAATGAATTGGAGAATAATAAAAATCAGATTATCGCTACACTGCGCAATTATGATATAGAAATACAGCGGATTAGTGCTACCATTGGACCAACAGTTACATTATATGAAATTATTCCAGCAGCAGGTGTACGCATTTCAAGAATTAAAAATCTGGAAGATGATATTGCATTAAGCCTGGCAGCATTGGGCATCCGGATTATTGCACCCATACCCGGCAAAGGAACAATTGGTATAGAGGTGCCGAATGCCCGAAAGAGTATTGTGAGTATGAAAACCTTGCTTGCTTCAGAAAAATTTCAGCATAATAATTATAGTTTGCCAATTGCGATTGGTAAAAAAATTGATAACGAAAATTATATAGTTGACCTGGCAAGTATGCCACATCTGCTTATGGCAGGTGCTACCGGGCAGGGAAAATCGGTTGGCGTAAATGCAATTCTTGTTTCTTTACTTTATAAAAAACATCCATCACAGTTAAAGTTTGTTTTAATCGATCCTAAAAAAGTTGAATTAAGTATTTACCGGATGATAGAAAACCATTTCCTGGCAAAACTTCCCGGGGAAGAAGAATCTATTATTACTGACACTAAAAAAGTGGTGCACACCTTAAATGCGTTATGTATTGAAATGGATAACCGGTACGATTTATTGAAAGAAGCAGGTGCAAGAAATATTAAGGAGTACAATGATAAATTTATTAAGCGAAAACTGAATCCGCTGAAAGGGCACCAGTATCTTCCTTTTATTGTTTTGGTGATAGATGAGTTTGCAGATTTGATAATGACAGCTGGAAAAGAAATCGAGATGCCGATTGCCCGGCTTGCCCAGTTGAGCCGTGCCGTAGGTCTTCATTTAATTATTGCTACACAACGGCCTTCGGTAAATATTATTACCGGTACGATAAAAGCAAATTTCCCGGCTCGTATTGCATTTAAAGTTTCATCTAAAATAGATTCACGAACCATTCTGGATGCTGGTGGTGCCGATCAATTGATTGGAAAAGGAGACATGCTTATTTCACATCATGGAGAAGTAACAAG
>JANOFP010000406.1:0-4585 GCA_031413675.1 Bacteroidota bacterium | reverse complement strand
ATTTTGAATATGCAGCCGGTTATAGCGTTTCGCCTGCATTTGATAATAAATTTTACCATTGGAAACTGGGGAGTCAATTCCGGTTCAGCAATAAATTTACATTGGGAATAAAAGCGGATAAAACTTTTGAAGAAGAGAACCGGGGCTATGCTTTTTTAAGGGAAACAAACGGCGACCCCATTGCCGGGAAACGTGACCTTACCAATTTTGAAACAATACTTACGGGGATATTTAATTTTACTTCCAGGCAAAATCTTACACTGCGTGCAAGACACTACTGGAACAAAGTAATCTATAATAAATTTTACAATATTGACGTGGATGGAAATTTTGTTGATCGAGCATCGCCTGTTGCACCGGGTGGGAATGATGAAAACTTTAATTTATTTAATGTGGATGCATTTTTTACCTGGGATTTTCGTCTGGGCAGCCGTTTGATTATTGGTTATAAAAACTGGTTAGGTGAAAATGAATATATTGATGGAACGCTAAACAAAAAATATTTGAATAACCTGGGCGAATTATTTAAGGTACGGCATGGAAATGAATTGACTTTACGTTTCATCTACTTTCTCGATTATAACCAGCTACGTAAAAAACGTTAAACAACTTTTATTACCGATCCATCTGCAATTGCAAAAATATTTTCATTGGCAGCAGCTTTTACAGCGGAGGTGCCACAAAAAGCACTGAAGGCAGGTAGCACACAATAGCCACCGGTAAAATGAAAGCAGGGAAGAATAACAGAATTTTTTGCACGGTTACTCGTCAATCGTACTCCCGGATGTTCATGCCCGCTGAAATAATAACTCGTCAACGGATGCTCCACATCATAAATATCATGTACAAAACCAAAGGGCCCGATGATTAACTGCGGCTGATGCACTTCAATTTTATTTTTTTGATACCAACTGTTGTCGAGTATATCATGATTTCCTTTTACCAGGTAAATTTTTAATAAGGGAAATGTCTTTCTCCATTTTGTAAACAGATCGAGTTCTTTATTTTGTTTGCTATGAAAGAAATCGCCGACAACGATCAGCTGCGTTGCTTTAAAATAATAAACAGCATTTATCAGTGTCATCAAATCGGAAGTGGTTAGTTTTTGTGAAATACCGATGCCTGCCTTTCGCCAATGACCCACTTTGCTGAAATGTATATCGGCAACAATCAGCGTTTGTTTTTCTTCCCAATAAATTGTTTTATCGGCACTCAGCCAGAGATGCTGACCATTAATTTGAAACGGAGCGAATTTATTGGGTTGCATAATTGTGTAATGCAAATTTATATAAAACTAAAAACAGAGCAGTATAAAATAAAAAACCCGGTAGGTTCGCTACGGGGTTTCTGCAAAAAAAAATTAAAGCAAACAATTATTTAATAATGCTGAATTGATACGATTCGTTGTCGATTATATTTTTAATAATATAACTGCCCGCTGCCAGTTGGGAAACAGATATTTCATTTCTCCCTTTTTTCAATTGTATGTTTTGTAAAGGTTGCCCTGCCATATTCATGAGTAGGATTCGGACAGATGTACTTGCATCTAGAATCAACTTTTCCTGTACAGGATTTGTAAATACCGAAAACGTTTTTCCATAATCAATTTTTGCCAACCGTATATCCGAAAACACATGCCGGTTATTTGCATCTGTAATTTTCAACCGGTAATAATTTGCGCCTTTCATTGCAAGCAAGTCTGTAAACTCATAATTTTTTGAACTGTTGGTTGTGCCACTTCCCGCAATACTTGCAATACTGATAAAGTTTGTGCCATCGGTGCTGCGTTCAATTTCGAATGATTGATTATTTAATTCTGAAGCAGTGGTCCAGGATAATACCACCCTGTTTTTTTGTGGTGTTGCTTTGAATTCTGTAAGTATCACCGGCAATACACCACTACCCAATCCAGCTGAACCGCAAAAACAAAAAGTACCTGTACGCTGCGATACAGGGTTAGAACTGCCAAATACGCGGAAATAATATGCTTGTCCTAAAGTTAGCCCCGCAAGGTTTAAAACTACTCCGCTACTTGGGCCACCGGCAATAGCACATCCGATTTCTGTTAAGCCTCCGCAGGTTGGTCCGCCTGAAAAAGCCTGGATCGTTGCAACAAAAGAAACTTGCTGAATTACATTGATAGTAGCAGTTGTATTGGTAGCAAAAAAACGAAACCAGATATCTGAGCCGTTCGGATCGGTTGTACAGCTGGGCGCCGGGGCACATGCATCAATCGCAGCGGTAGGTTCGCAGGCAGTACGGTTATCAAATCCAATTCCGCCGTTGCAGGAAGTACCGGTTAAACAACCCTGTATCCATGTCTGATCAAAAGTTACAACACCGGCAAAATTTAAACCACCTCCCGGACATAACTGTGCCTTTAATAAAATAACACATAAGATTGCAGCAGCTAATAGAAATATTTTTTTCATAGTATCAGTTTAGTTTTAATAAAGTAAAAAAAGGGGATAATGGTACAATCCGGTTTGATTTGTATAAAGAAGCTTAAAATTAAATAAAACTTAAAAAAAAAGGGTTGATTCTTTACACACAAGCCTTAATAACTAGACACTGAGAAAAAAATGTTTAAACACTAAAGAATAGTTCATGAATTTTATTTTGCAAAACTCACTTTCATCCTCTTTATTCTTTCTTCTAATTTTTCGGAACTAAGTTCTTCACGCAGGCTGTCCACTTTTACGGGAAAGCAAAATGGTGTGAGTTGCTTTGGATTCGTAATAATTATTTTTGAATGTTGAATTCGCTCCAGCATATCCCGCAATCTTTTTTCTTCCATTTGCTGGGCAAACACTTCATTGAAAGATTGGCGTAACAATAAATTCTGCGGGTCATATTCATTAAATACAGAAAATAATAAAGAGGCAGAAGACTGAAGATGCCTTGCTTTTTTTTGCTCACCGGGATAACCTTGTGAAATTAATCCACCAATCACAGCAATATCCCGGAATTTCCGTTTCGCCATTTCTGTTGCATTTACGCTTCGCTGAATATCATTCAATAAATTTTCTGTAGAAAATAATTCATACACATTTGTATCATCAACCGGAATAGGTTTATCACTCAACAGTTCAAATCCATAATCATTCATGGCAAAAGAAAAAGTAATGGGAGTGAGGCGGCTGATCCGGTAAGCAAGAATGGCGGCCATTGCTTCATGCACCAATCTTCCTTCAAACGGGTAAACAAATAAATGATAACCATCTTCCGTTTCTATCTGCTCAATCAGCAATTCATATTCTTTCGGTATATGCGAAAGTTCTTTCTGCAAATCAAAAAGAGGTTTTAACACTTCAAGTTCTTCAGAAGCCCTCTCCTTTCGAGAGGGATGGGGTGAGGTTTTGTTCAAAACTTCCCGCAGCTTCTTCCCCAAATTAGAACTCAGCGACATCCGCCCTCCCTTCCAGCTGGGTACGATTGATTTTTTTGCAGACGATTTTTTTACATTCGCCGTCATATCTTTTATAGAAACAAATTCTAATTTTCTTCCTGCCAACGAAAAAACATCACCCGGATTTAAGCGGCTGATGAAATATTCTTCTATCACGCCGACAAAGCCACCGGTTGTCCACTGTACTTTCATCATGGACTCACTTACAATGGTGCCAATATTCATGCGGTGCGTCATAGCGATGCGGCGGTTGGTGATTTTATACATACCTGTTTCATCCACATCAAATTTTTTATAATCATCATATTGCTGCAATGCATGGCCACCGGTGGTAATGAAATGAATAATTCTTTTCCATTCTTCTTCTTCCATTTCTGCAAAACAGTACGTGGATTTTATTTCCTTAAAAATTTCCGAAGGTCTAAACCCATCCGATACAGCAAGCGTACTGAGGTATTGAATCAGCACATCATAACAAAGCAGCATCGGTTCGCGGCTTTCAATAAAATTTTCTGCAATTGCATTTTTCAATGCGGCAGCTTCTGCAAGTTCTAAAGAGTGGGTGGGTAAAAAATATATTTTACTGATTGCATCTGGTGCATGACCGCTTCTTCCTGCACGTTGTAAAAAACGTGCAACACCTTTTGGCGAGCCAACCTGTATCACGGTTTCTACCGGGCGGAAATCAACACCGAGATCTAAACTGGATGTACATACCACGGCTTTTAAATTTCCCGAATGTAAATTTTCTTCCACCCATAAGCGCAGTTCCATATCAATGGAACCATGATGCAATGCAATATTACCAGCAAGCTCAGGACATGCATCTAATAATTTCTGATACCAGGTTTCACTCATGCCCCTTGTATTGATAAAGATGAGTGTCGTCTTACTTTGCTGAATGATTGGAATAATTTTATCAATCAGTTTTATTCCAAGATGACCCGCCCACGGATATTTTTCTATCTCATCCGGAAAAATAGATTGCACTTCAATTTTTTTATGCATATCTGCTTTTACTATCACTCCGGTTTTTTTCGCCTCACCCCCAACCCCTCTTCCCGCATCAGCGGGACAAGCTCTTGCGGAGAGGGGGGCCATAAGCACAGCCCTCGCTTCTTCAAGATTTCCAATCGTAGCTGATATTCCCCAAATCATCGGAGGCCTCTTTTCAGA
>JANOFP010000405.1:0-5399 GCA_031413675.1 Bacteroidota bacterium | reverse complement strand
CATTTAAAATGATTCCGGCATTTTCTGATATAGCAATTTCATTTTTTTCTCCGGTATTCCAAATCGTATTCAGCAGTCCAGGTTTTTCCTTCATCATTACTTAGCTCACCAAACTGGCGGACTTTATCAGCACTGAGTTTGGTAAATGTAAGCCGGCGCATAAAAGTTTTTCCCTGCGGCCCGGCTACTTTATCTGCATAGTAAATAATTTTTCCATTACTACCCTCGCCTCTTAAAAACTCAGTAGTGTTCCCTGTATTATCAGTCCATGTCTGCTGCCATTGTTTTGATGCGGAATTGTAAGAGTTAAAGCTTTTACCTGTATAAATTAATCCCTGCTGTGCATTTGCACTTGTCCATTCTTCCAGTATTACACAACTGTCAAGAATAATGCTGATTTTACTGTCGCCACCTTTTTTACCATCGGGGGAAAAAGCTTCCCACTCACCTATCCAGAAATCAAATTGCCGGAATTCAGGGCGGCCACAGGGTTTTTGTCCCGATAAAGATTTTATAAAGAAAATTGTAAGAAAGAAGAATAAATATTTTTTCATGTTGACAGGTTTACTACTTGACAACTATTATCCTGATTATGCTGTTTGCTTTATCAGGCTATATTTCCTTTTATCAGGAAGATGTGTTTGTGTCTGAACCCATTTTTTCAAACTCTTTATCAACTGGCTCCCAAAGTTCAATTTTATTTCCCTCGGGGTCCAGTATCCATCCGAACTTACCGTATTCATAAACTTCCATTTCACCAACAACAGTTACACCTTCTTCTTTTAAAACTATTAATAACTCTTCTAAATTTTCAACACGGTAGTTTATCATCAGTTCTTTTTCGCTGGGCTGAAAATATTTTGTGTCGTCTTTAAATGTACTCCATACTGTAAACCCCTTTTCACCATCAGGCTTTCGCCAGTCAAAACAGGCGCCATACTGATCTGTTTTTATTCCAAGATGATTAGAATACCACTGTCTTAATTTATCGGGATCTTTTGTTTTAAAAAATATTCCACCGATACCCGTAACTCGTTTCATAAAATTATTTTTATGAAAATTATTAATAATTTTTGACAACAAACTATTTACAACCATTAATAATTCTTTATAAAAAAATCGACTTTAATTAAGAAACATATAGGGCAAGAAAAAACCGGGTTATCAGATTGCTCATCATACCCGGCATTTCTATTTGGCGAAGGTTGTTATTAATTATTTCCACCACCACCGCCTTGGGGTCTTTGTGGTCGCATTGAAGGTTCTATCTTATCTCTCCAGATTGCAAATTGTTCTTCAGATAAAATTGCTTTAATCATCTCATCTCTGGCGTCGGAATATTTTTTCCTTTCAGCCATCATGGTTTCCCTGTCTGGTCTTTCGCCACTGGCAAATATTGCCTGCATTCTTTCATCTTGTTGTTTGTATAATACTGTAAGTGCTGTATCAAGAGACGCAAGTTTCGAGGCAGGTGTTTTAAAAGCACTATCCAATTTTGTATGGATAGCAGCTACTCTTTGTTCTACTGTTTGACGTTGAAAACCACCACCAGGCTGAGCCATTGCTATGGTTGATGCTCCAATTGTTACAAAGAGCAAAACGATTAATTTGAGTTTCATTAATTAAAAATTTTATTGTTGAAATAATTGTAAACTGCTTTTTTAGACGGGTTACGATATAAAAACCTTCGCCAGGATTAAAAATTGAAAAGAATTTGATTGACGGTTAAATGATTTTAGCTCAATAGAGTTAGCTTGAGCAATAAATTTTAAAAATGCAAAAATTTTTAACAGTACTGGCCGGTTTAAGTATAGCTGTTACCTCCTGTGGGCAGGCAACTGAGAAAATGGATTTTGAAAAATACAATCCAACTTCCACCTTAACAGTACCTCAGCATAAATTGACAAAAGCAAAATTTCCATTTATAGACGTTCACAATCATCAGTTTTCAATGCCAACCATGAATCTTAAAACACTAACCGATGAAATGGATAAAATGAATATGGCGGTGATGGTAAACTTAAGTGGACAAAGCGGTAACAGTATTATTCAATCTGTTAAAAATATAAAAGACAATCAAGCCAAACGATTTATTGTTTTTGCAAATGTGAATTTTAAAGGAGTTGGTAATTCTGATTGGGGAGAAAATGCGGCAACACAACTCGAAACAGATGTAAAGAACGGAGCAAATGGTTTAAAGATTTATAAAAGCCTGGGCACATCCGAAAAAGATATTAGTGGAATACGCATAGCGGTTGATGATCCGCGGCTTGATCCAGTTTGGAAAAAAGCCGGAGAATTAAAAATACCCGTATTGATTCATACAGCAGACCCAAAATCTTTTTGGGATACCATGGATGAGAAAAATGAAAGATGGTTGGAACTGGCAACGAGACCAGGAAGAAAAAAGAATGGCGTTGCAGATACAGTTTCGTGGCAACAGTTGATAGACGAACAGCACCGCATGATGAGAAAAAACTCCAGGACTACTTTTATAAATGCACATTTCGGCTGGTATCCAAACAACTTAGAAAAGCTGGGGCAACTATTGGATGAACTGAAAAATATGAATGTTGAATTCGGAGCTATCATTGCAGAGTTGGGGCGTCAACCAAGAAATGCAAAAAAATTTTTTGAAAAATACCAGGACCGGATTTTATTTGGAAAAGACAGTTGGGTGCCGGAGGAATATGCAACGTATTTCCGTGTATTGGAAACAGAAGACGAATATTTTCCTTATCATAAAAAGTATCATGCGTTTTGGGCAATGTATGGCATGGGCTTATCAGATGCAGTGCTGAAAAAAATTTATTATAAAAATGCATTACGTATCATTCCGAATATTGATAAGTCGGGATTCCCAGATTAAAGTTTGTTAACGAAGCAGGGGTCTCTTTTTTCCATAAAAATTTATTTAGATAAATTTTTGTTTTTATGTATGTAATTTTTTCGGCAGGCACATCTCTATTCAAACAGGTGCCATGCAAAAGCATAAATTATCAATTGACCCCCGCTACTTTCAAGTCATTTTCCAGGCCATCTTCCTTTTTTATGGCATTTTTTATTTGCATTGGAATGCAGATTGGCTGCATTATCTAATAAGTATTGGTGGGTGCTTACTATTTCAATACGCCGCAGATTCAATTCAAGCAAAACGGTTTTTAAAACCAAATGAATTTGACCGGTGGGGTTTTAGTGTTTTAATAAGTGCCATGAGTCTATGCCTTTTGTTAAAAACAAATTTTTGGCATATCAGTTTGCTTGCGACTTTTTTAACCGTTATATCAAAATATATTTTCAAGGTTAACAAGAAACACATTTTCAATCCTTCTGCATTTGGCATTGTTGCAACAATTTACTTTACAAATAATGCATGGCTTAGCCCGGGCCAGTGGGGAAGCAATACCGTAATATTATTTGGCGCAATAACGCTTGGGACAATTGTAGTAACTAGAGTGCAGAAGTTAGATGTATCCCTTGCTTTTCTTTTCACCTTTCTCGGATTGCTTTATTGGCGGCAAGTTTATGTATTGGGTTGGCCAATAGATTTTTTTATTCATTCTTTAAGTACGGGAAGTTTATTGTTGTTTACATTTTTTATGATAAGCGATCCACGTACATCACCTAATCATCCCGTAGCAAGAATTTTGTGGGCAGTTCTTATTGCCGGGGCTGCATTTTACCTGGCGGTATTCAAATGGAAATACAATACACTTATCTGGGTGTTAGTTCTGGCAGCACCGCTTGTTCCCATCCTGGATAAAATATTTAGAGCAAAAGATTTTAAATGGTCGCCATCATCTCTTTCAATCAACATTATTTATAAATTAAAACAAATAGTCATGAAACCAATTTTGAAAAAAGGATCTGCATTAATAATTCTTGCAGCAATGTTTACACACGAAGCAGCAGCTTTCTGCGGATTTTATGTAAGCAAAGCAGATGGTACGTTAAAAAATAAAACATCGCAGGTTATTATTGTACGGGATGGAAACCGGAATGTGATAACCATGTACAATGATTTTAAAGGCAACCTGAAAGATTTTGCTATGGTAGTGCCGGTGCCGGTTGTGTTGCAGAAAAAGGATATTAAAGTAGTGGAACAGCAAATCTTTACTACGCTGAATGAATATAGTAAGCCGAGGTTGGTTGAATATTATGACGAGAATCCGTGTAATAAATATGAAGATCAACTAAAAAATGATTTATCTGCAAGAGTTCCGGGTCTTCAAATTCGTGGCGCTAAATCATTTTCTGATTCGGAGAAAGAGCATGGTGTAAAAATAGAAGCCAAATATCTGATTGGAGAATATGATATTCTTATTCTCTCAGCAAAGGAATCAACAGGATTAAAAACATGGCTGGAAGAAAACGGGTATAAAATTCCTGCCGGCGCAGATGAAGTATTAGAGCCCTATATAAAAAGCAACCTCAAATTTTTTGTAGTAAAAGTGAATGAAGTTGAAAAGAAAAAATTGCCGGGAGATTTTCTTCGTCCTATTCAAATAAGTTTTTCATCTCCAAAATTTATGTTACCAATCAGACTGGGTATGGCAAATGCTGATGGTGACCAGGATATGCTCGTTTATGCTTTTACAAAAAAAGGAAGAATAGAAGCTACGAATTACAGAACAGTTTCTTTGCCGACCGCTAAGAATATTCCATTATTTGTAAAAAATAACTTCGGAAGTTTTTATGCCAATCTATTTCAAAATCAATGGAGCAAAGAAGGCAAAGCAATTGCAATGCTTGAGTATGCGTGGGATGTAAGCCCAAAGAATTTTGTAAAATGTGATCCATGTGTAGCTACAGCACCATCTACACAAGATTTAGTACAAGCAGGCGTTTGGTGGGTGAACCGCGATTGGAATGATTATACAGATGTAGATCAAAAAGAAGATGATTATTCTGATAATGTTTATTTCACCAGATTACATATACGCTACAATCGCAAATCTTTTCCCCAGGATTTACAATTTCAAACAACACCGAATACAGAAAATTATCAGGCACGTTATATTGTTACGCATCCGGCTAGTGGTGATTTTAGTTGTGATGCCGGGAAAAAATATTTGAAACAATTAAAAGAAAGAAGAACGGATGAACTGGAAATGCTTACTTATTTAACCGGAAAAAATTATAGCGATTGGGACGTAGTGAGTGAAGACGTGGAAGAAAAATTTATTCCAACAGAAGTATCCTATAATACCGTTGCGTCCATTGAAGCTAAAACTCCCGGAAAAGCAAATGGTATTTTATATGCAACATTGGGAGTGTTGTGTTTAATTTCTTTAGTAGGGTTTGGCCAGCGAAATAAAAAACAATAATAGGTTTTAGAATGACAATTTCAGGGGCTAGGCGGTCTCAAAAGTGAAAAATTTAAACACAGAGTTACAGAG
>JANOFP010000404.1:0-3734 GCA_031413675.1 Bacteroidota bacterium | reverse complement strand
AGACTCGTTGATATTTGGAAAAGAAAAAAGATTTTCGCCTGAACAAACTTTGTTGTATGAACAAAGTGATTGTGAAGATCGCTCAGCATTATTTTTTTACTTAATAAAAGAAATTTACAACCTTCCCGTCATTGTCCTTTCGTTTGAAAAACATGTAACAATTGCTGTTCATTTTAAAAAGTTGCCCGTGGGCAAACCTATAATTTATAATGGTACTCCCTATTATGTGTGTGAGCCCACCCCACAAAAAAGAGATTTAAAAATGGGTCAGATTTTACCGGAACTGAAGAAAGCATATTATGAGGTTGCCTATGAATACAAACCAATAGAATAGTTCTATTTGGCGGTCTTTAACTCAACTGCATCTTTCTGTAGTTTATCTAACCAATTTTTTACATCCGTTTGCATACTGGTAAAATATTTAGTCCCCCCGATAATAAAATACAAAGATTTACAACTATCTGTTCTTGAAAAATAAACCGTATGCACAGCATTTGCCCCTTCATAGAAATATAATTTCCCTTCAGTGGTACAACTACTTATTGAATCAACAATATTTCCATTTACATTATCCACCAGGGGTCGGAAAGAAAGAGTGTCATATAATTTTGCCAATTTAAAAAACCGTGGGTTGCCGGGTGTATTATAATACATCAGGTAAGCACTGTCAGCATGGTATAACTGCGGGTACATTTTTCTTTTTATAGTAACTGTGCGGCAGGAAAAATATAAAACGGAGGCAAAAATAAATATGGAGAAAAAATAAACTGTTTTCATGCTGTTTTTTTAAAAATATAAAATTATTAAAACAAAAACGTCCTGCATAAAGCAAGACGTTTTTTTATCATTTGTGGTTTTTGATCAATAACTGTAATTCTGTGGGTCCCAATTGGTCCATGATGCTGTCCAGTTGGTAGTACCAAATGCTCCTCTATATGCTGTAGAAGAAAAATATGCATTCATTCCTGTAAAATTTGCGCCTGTTAAAGCAGGTGAACCGGCTTTAGGTAAATAATTTGGCGTAATTGAATAAAACGGGCTCTCTAATTGAATTGCAAGAGGATCAGTATAAGTAATACAATTTTCACTTTCCGCTTTTGCCTGCATTTGAGCAGCAGATGCAATAGTTGCATTGCTTGTTTTATATATAGCTGTACTTGCCTGTACCAGGTTATTTTTAAATTCAGAAATATTATTTACATAATAATCATTCAATGACGCATCTGATTCGATAGAAAATCCACCATCAGGGTGCCCCATCAGTATAGAATTACGCAACACAAACTGTGTAGCTCTGCGCCATCTGTTTGATAAATTATGATTTAAGGCAGCGGCAGCATCATTTGGTCCGATGATTGTGAAATTACTTAACTGCGGTCTTGTTCTTGGAGTTGTAGTTGTACCAGAAGCATCATTATCACACTCAATGCCATTACCAGCATCACCTGCATCTACAAAATCTGGCTTACGGCTGCTAACTGCAAACTGAATTTTACCGGTATATCCAAAGTCAAAATCAAAATCATCATCAGCTGTTGCAAAAGCAATTAAGTTTTTTGCATTTACTGTGCCGCCAAAAAATTCAAATGCATCATCATTACCAAACGATACCTGAATATTTTCAATGATAGTACCTGAACCTACGCCACCCATTGTTAATCCATTTATTTCAGAACCAGGTTCAGCTGCTATACCTGCATATTCAATACGTACAAAACGGAGAATACCGCTTTCATCATTGGGATCGATACCGCCATACTTGCGACCCACACCACCTTCAATAGTTGGTGCTGGATCTAATGGGCGGTTGGTTGGTGCTTTTCCTAACAGAATAATTCCGCCCCAATCACCGGGTGTTCTTGAACCAACAGGCTTACCGCTGGTGAATACTATTGGATTATTGGCACGGCCATCGGCAATTAGTTTGGCGCCACGTTCTATTATCAATGCACCTTTTTCTGTTATATCACTTTGTATAATACTTCCTGCCTCAAATGTAAGTGTTGCACCTTCTGTAACATATACATATCCTTTCAGAATGTATTTTCCTTTTGCATAAAAACGGCTTGAAGTAATAATTCCCCTGATAATATTACTTGTGGAATCAACCGGAGCGTTAATTACGTCTCCATCCTCAAAATTTACTTTTACGCAGGATGTGGTACCCAACATACTTACCAGAATCAATGCACCTAAAATGAACTTTTTCATAAATCTTATTTTTAATTTATCTGTTTACGTTTTTAAAAAATTATTTTTTTCCTAAAGAAAAATCATAACTGAATCCCAATGTAATTGTTGAACCTGGAGAATAGGTAGAGAAAATCCGGTCTGTTCCTTTTTGATAACTGCTTTTATTATTTGCATTCTCATAAAAGAGGTAGTCGTTATTTAAAATATCTGCCCAGGTAATTTTTATTTCACCTTTCTTTTTAAATAATTTTCTTGCTACCTGGAAGTCTAACTGGTTACGGCTGTTTTCATACACATCCGGGAAACCTAAATCATTTAAGCCAACCAGTGACAAACGCTGGCCGATGCGATTGTATAATAATGAGCCGTTCCAAAATTCATTTTTGCTGTTATACTGCACACCAAGGTTTACTAAGTATGGAGACTGCCCCTGCAACGGACGGTTTTGAGAAGTAACAGTACCTGTTCCGCCAGTAGATGCCAATGTAACTTTTGAATGGATATAGGTAAAGTTGGTAAACACATTAAATGATTCCATTTTGTCGCTTATAAAACCAAGCCCTTTCCTTATTTCCAGTTCACCACCTAAAGTATATGCCTTATCAGCATTCTGATATTCATAATTTCTTCTATCCAGTACACTGGAAGGGTTTAAACGAAATTCGATTGGATCATCAAATGATTTATAAAAGGCGCCAATTGTGATCCCCTCGCCTGCTTTCGGATAAAATTCATAACGTGCATCACCATTGATGATAGAACCCCTTTTTAATTCAGTGTTGCCATTCACTGCATAGTTTGATTCGTAATCAAAAAATGAGAACGGTGCAATTTCACGGAACTCCGGTCTGCTTACTGTACGGCTGGCAGATAATCGGATATTGCTTTTATTGTTTACAGAATATGTAAAATTCATGGAAGGGAGTACATCCCATTTTTCCGTTTCCACCACTACTCTTTTGGCTGTTACATCTCTTGTAGTTAAAAACTGCTGAAAGTTTTCTACACGTACACCCCAAACCAACCGGATATGCTGTCCAAACTTGTTATCGAACATTGCAAACATGCCGTTCAATGCAGATACACCTACATACTTATCCTGGTTATTGGTAAAATCATTTATCAAATAACCCGTAGCGCCAATATTTTCCGGTAAAAAAATCTGGTTGTAAGGCAATTGTTTTTTTGAAATATCAAATTGTGAAATATCAGCAACATCATAACGGAAGATGCGGCTCTTAAAATCCCTGATCCTGATTAAGGTAGATACACCGGCTTTAAATGTTTGTTTATCTTTTGCAAGTGTAAAAGGAATTGTCAGGTTACCATTGGCGCCATAACTGTAATCTTTCAAATCACTGAAGAATCTTCTTGTATCATCATCATTTATTTCAAAAGGTGAATTGGTCCCAGTAGGTCTGAAATATGCTTGTGTACGCAAATCAGGTTGCGATTTCCAGTTGTAGGCAATATTTCCATTCCATTTAAATTTGATTCCACTTTTTGTAATCTGGTGTTCACCTTCCAGCTGACCGGAATAC